>JAYSYB010000380.1:0-4760 GCA_043716775.1 Rubrivivax sp. | reverse complement strand
GCAGGACGCTTTCCCGGCCTTGGTCACTACCTACGACGACCCTTTCTTTGAGCAACCGCTGCCCTTCCTGGGCGGCCAGCCGGCACGCGCCATGTGGCGTGAAGCCACGCGCCACATCAAGGCTGTGGCGGTGCACAAGCAGGACGCTTTTGCGGCCGAGGTCATCGACACCGAACTTGACAAGGTGCTGGACCACGGCAAGGACATCGCCACTGCGCTGGCCGACGCGGCGCGGTTGCTGCATAAGCGCGCTCATCGTTGAATGGCGCTGAACGCCACTGAACACGCCCGAAGCCCCATCCTGGACTGCCCCGCATGAAGCTGCCCCGCCTATCACCTGAATGGACGCCCTACGTGCTGCTGAGCCCGTTTGTCATCCTCTTCATGGTGTTCGGCATGTTCCCGCTGGCCTTTTCCTTGTACCTGGCTTTCCAGACCTGGGAGCCCACCAGTGGCCTGGGCGCCATGCAGTTTGTGGGCCTGGACAACTTTGCCTTTGCGCTGCAGGACGAGTGGTTCTGGAAGAGCCTGAAGAACACCGCCTGGCTGGCCCTGGCCAGCGGCGTGCCCCAGCACCTGGTGGCTATTCCGCTGGCAGTCTTCATCCACACCAGTTTCAAGCGCCTGCGCAACGGCGTCGTCGGCGCCTATTTCCTGCCCTACATCACGAGCACGGTGGCCATTGCCATCATGTTCAGCTCACTCTTCTCCACCGACTACGGCGTCGTCAACACGGCGCTGCGCAGCCTCTTCGGCATGCAGCCCATCGACTGGCTGGGCGCGCCCGAGAACATCAAGCCGGCCATTGCGATGATCGTCTTCTGGCGCTATGTGGGCTTCAACGTGGTGCTCTACCTGGCGGCCCTGCAGACGATCCCGAAAGACCTGTACGAAGCCGCCACGATGGACGGCGCGGGGCGGCTGCAGCAGTTCTTCCACATCACGCTGCCAAGCCTTAAACCCATGATCTTCTTTGGCGTGACGCTGTCGGTGATTGGCGGGCTGCAACTCTTCGAGGAGCCCTTCATCCTGACCGGCGGGCGCGGTGGGTCCGACCAGTCGGGCATGACCACCGCCATCTACCTCTACCGCATGGCCTTCGACTTCAATGACTTCGGCGCCGCCAGCGCCATGTCGTGGCTGCTGTTCGTGGTGGTGGTGGTGCTGACGGCGCTGACCAACCGCGCTTTCAAGCCGCGTGGGGCAGGGGGTTGATGATGGACGGGCGCATGCGCATGCAGATCAACAGCGACCGCCTCGCCCCCTGGGCCGCGTATGCCGTCGTCGGCCTCGGCTCGCTCGTCATGCTGGCGCCTTTCTATTTCATGTTCGTATTCGCCACGCAGTCGCGCACCGAGATCTTCAGCCTGCCGCCGCCGATGTGGTTTGGCGACGACTTCCTGGCCAACCTCAAGATCCTGACCGACCGCATTCCCTTCTGGCGCAACCTGGGCTGGAGCGTCTATGTAGCGGTGCTCTCCACCGTGCTGACGCTGCTCTTCTGCAGCATGGGCGGCTACGCATTCGCCTGCTTCGACTTCCGCTTCAAGAACGCGCTCTTCGCCTTTGTCATGGCAACGATGCTGCTGCCCAGCTTCATGAACATGATCCCCACCTTCATGATCATGGACGTGCTGGGCTGGATCGACCAGCCGCGCGCGCTGTACATCCCGGGTGCGGCCAGCGCCTTCGGCATCTTCCTGATGCGGCAGTTCGTGCTGACCTCGGTGCCCAAGGACCTGATCGAGGCGGCGCGCATGGACGGCTGCAGCGAACTGGGCATCTACTGGCGCATCGTGCTGCCGCTGCTGCGGCCCGCGCTCGGCACGCTGGGCCTCATCACCTTCATTGCCAGCTGGAACAACTTCATCGGCCCGCTGATCGTCATGCGCAGCCCTGAGATGTACACCCTGCCGCTGGCGCTGCGCAGCTTGCAAAGCCCGGTGGATACCGAGTGGGGCGCACTGATGACGGGCTCTGCCATCGCGACCATTCCGCTGGTCATCCTCTTTGTGCTGTCTTCACGCCAGCTCATCGCCGGCCTGACCGCTGGCGCCGTGAAGTAGCCGCTTTCACCCCTTGCCCGTTTCCCTTGCCCCATGCACCCTGCCATCCCGCCCGAAACCCTTGCCGCATTCCCCGCCGACTTCGTCTGGGGCGTGGCCACCAGCGCCTACCAGATCGAAGGTGCCGCCGACGCAGACGGCAAGGGCCCGTCGATCTGGGACCGCTTCTGCCGCATGCCGGGATCCATAGCGGACGCGAGCGATGGCGACACCGCCTGCGACCACTACCACCGCTGGCAGGAAGACCTGGAACTGATCGCTTCGCTGGGTGTCGATGCGTACCGCTTTTCAGTGTCGTGGCCGCGCGTGCGGCCCACCGGTGCCGGCGCCTGGAACGACAAGGGCCTGGACTTTTACGACCGGCTGGTGGACGGCCTGCTGGCGCGTGGCATCCAGCCCTACCTCACGCTCAACCACTGGGACCTGCCGGCCGCACTGCAGGCCGGCGGCGGCTGGGCGGCGCGCGACACCGTGCACCGCTTCGTCGAATACGCACAAGGCGTGGCAGCCCGCATGGGCGACCGCGTGGCCACCATCACCACGCACAACGAACCCTGGGTCATTGCCACGCTGGGCCACGAGACCGGCGTGTTTGCGCCGGGCGTAAAAGACCGCGCCGCCGCCATGCAGGCATCGCACCACCTGCTGCTGAGCCACGGCCTGGCGCTGCAGGCGCTGCGCGCGCAGGGCTGCAAGGCGCGGCTCGGGATCGTGCTGAATCTCTCACCCATCGCCCCAGCGAGTGATGACGCCGACGACGCAAGCGCTGCATGGCTGGAAGACGGCCGCCTGGTGCGCTGGTACACGGACCCGCTGTTCAAGGGCCAGTACCCGCAGGACGTGCTGCAGCACCTGGGCGCCGATGCGCCCCAGGTGCAGACGGGTGACCTGCGCGACATCGCCACGCCGATGGACTTTCTGGGCGTCAACTACTACACCCGCGGCGTCGTCAGCGCCAGCGGCGCCTGGGACGTGACACGCAGCGGCCACGCCCTCACCGACATGGGCTGGGAGGTCTATCCCGCGGGCCTGACCGACTTGCTGGTGCGCCTGCACCGCGACTACGCCGTGCCGCCGCTGTATGTGAAAGAAAACGGCGCCGCCTTCAAGGACACGATGGACGGCGGCCAGGTGCACGACACCGAGCGCACCGACTACATCGCGCGCCACATCGGTGCCGTGGGCGACGCGCTGCGCCAGGGCGTGCCGATGGCCGGCTACATGGTATGGAGCCTGATGGACAACTTCGAGTGGGCCAGCGGCTATGCCAAGCGCTTTGGCATCGTGCACGTGGACTACGCCACGCAGAAGCGCACGCCCAAGGACAGCGCCTTGTGGTACCGCGACTTCCTGGTTCAACAGCGTCAACAACGCGCGCACCGGTTGTCGGGCGCGACCCAAGCCGTGGAGGTCTAGATGGGCCAAGTCTCTTTGCGCGGCATCAAGAAGAGTTACGGCGCGGTCGACGTCATCAAGGGCATTGACCTCGATGTGCAAGACGGCGAGTTCCTGGTCTTCGTCGGCCCCAGTGGCTGCGGCAAGAGCACCACGCTGCGCATGATCGCGGGGCTTGAGACCATCAGCGCCGGTGAACTGCGCATCGACGGCCAGCGGGCCAACGAGCTGCGCCCTTCAGACCGCGGCGCGGCCATGGTGTTTCAGAGTTATGCCCTCTATCCGCACATGACGGTGGCCGAGAACATGGGCTTTGCGCTGAAGATGGCCGGCGTCGGCAAGGCCGAACGCAGCACGCAGGTGGGCCGCGCGGCCGAGATTCTGCGCATCACTGAACTGCTGCAACGTTTTCCGAAAGAACTGTCGGGCGGCCAGCGCCAGCGTGTGGCCATCGGTCGCGCCATCGTGCGCAAGCCGAAGGTGTTTCTCTTCGATGAACCGCTGTCGAACCTGGACGCCGCGCTGCGCGTCAACATGCGCATCGAACTCGGCCGCCTGCACAAGGAACTGCGCACGACGATGATCTACGTCACGCACGACCAGGTCGAAGCGATGACCATGGGTGACCGCATCGCCGTCTTCCACCAGGGCCAGGTGGCGCAGATCGGCGCACCGATGGCCTTGTACAACCGGCCCGCCAGCGAGTTTGTCGCCGGCTTCATCGGCGCCCCGAAGATCAACCTGATCGACCGCCCGGCAGTGGACGCACCCGCCGCGCACCAGTCGCTGTGGGGCACGCTGGCGGCAGCGGCACCGGTGGGCGTGCAGCGCATCGGCCTGCGGCCCGAACACCTGCATGTGGTGGCCGCCGGCAGCGGCGTGCCGGCGCAGGTGGAACTGGCCGAACACCTGGGGGACTCTTCCATCCTGCACCTGCGCGTGCAGGGCGTGGCGGACCTGCTGAGTGCCAAGGTGGGCGCAGGCCCGAACCTCATCGAAGCCGGCCAAGCAGTGGGCTTGCAGGCCGACGCGAGCTGGGCCTTGGGCTTCGACGCTGATGGTCGTCTGGCCGCGTGAGCACATCGGCGGCGATGGCCAAACGCAGTGCTGCCGCAGCACCAGCCCGGGCTGGCTGGACGCTGGTCTGGGCCGATGAATTCGAAGGCAGCGAGGTGGACCGCAGCAAGTGGGACTTCGACCTCGGCAACGGCTTCTTCGACTACCGCACCCATACCTGGGTGCCCGGCTGGGGCAACGAAGAATTGCAGGTCTATACCGACGCGCCGGCCAATGTGTCGG
>JAYSYB010000379.1:0-4765 GCA_043716775.1 Rubrivivax sp. | reverse complement strand
CGATCCGTCATTCCCGCGCAGGCGGGAACCCAGTCCCCTTTCGGCGTTTGCCCGGACGGGCCCGGGTCCCCGCCTGCGCAAGGTATGACAGCAGGCACGAGGCAATGAAATATGCTTTCAAGAACCGCTGACCACCTGTTCTGGATGTCCCGCTACATCGAGCGTGCGGAAAACACCGCCCGCATGCTGGACGTCAACTACCAGACATCGATGCTGCCGCAATCGGCCGACATGGCGCTGCAGGGCTGGAGCGGCTTGCTGTCGATCAGCGAACTGACCGTGCCCTATGCCAAGAAATACGACACGGTGAGTGCGCGCAATGTCATGGAATTCATGGTGCGCGACGAGACCAACGCGTCCAGCATAGTCGCCTGCCTGCAAGCCGCGCGTGAGAACGCCCGTGCCGTGCGCGGTGCGCTAACGACAGAAGTGTGGGAAACCCAGAACCAGACGTGGCTTGAATTCAACCGCATGCTGAAGGACGACAGTTTTGAGCGCGACCCCGGCAGCTTCTTTGAGTGGGTCAAGTTCCGCAGCCACTTGAGCCGCGGCGTGACTGTGGGCACGATGCTGCAGGACCAGGCGCTGCACTTTCTGCGCATCGGCACTTTCCTGGAACGTGCCGACAACACCGCGCGGCTGCTGGACGTCAAGTTCCAGGCCCTGGCCGGCGGCGACTATTTCGGCCCCGACCCGGCCAAGGACCTGCAGGAAGTGGATTTCTACCACTGGAGCGCGATCCTGCGGTCGGTCTCGGCCTTCGAGATCTACCGCCGCGTTTACCGCAACGTCATCCACCCCGGCAAGGTCGCAGAACTGCTGATCCTGCGCCCGGATATGCCGCGTTCACTGGCCGCCTGCATGAACGAAGCGGTGTCGAACCTGGCGCTGGTCGCCAACGAACAAAGCTCGGAAACCCTGCGCCGCGCCGGCCGTCTGCAAAGCGACTTGCGCTTCGGCCGCATCGACGAAATTCTGGCGACGGGACTGCACGCCTACCTGACGCAGTTTCTGGACCGCGTGAACGATCTCGGCGTAGGCATCAGCCGGGATTTCCTGGTGCCGATGGCGGCTTGAGGCTGCACGCGCCGGCTGCTGGCGCTTGTGCGCGGCGCTACCCTTGTGGTGGGTGCGGCGGGTGCGGGGGGCGTGGCTCCTATCATCGCGTCCCATGAACCTCTGTTCGGCCCTGCTCATGCTCATGATGACCCTTGGCGCATCGGCGCTTGCCCGTGACGTGTCGCCGCCTGTGGCAGCCACCGTGCCCCACACCGTGCGCGGCCCGCAAGGAGACCGGGTGGATGAATACCACTGGCTGCGCGACGACGACCCCAAAGCCAAGCGGCCTGAAATCGTTCAGTACCTGGAAGCCGAAAACGCCTACACCGCCGCCATGCTGGCGCCGCTGCAGCCGCTGCAGGACAAGCTGCTGGCAGAGATGCGCTCGCGCATCAAGGACGACGACAGCAGCGTGCCACAGTACGACCACGGCTGGTGGCTGTGGCGTGAATACAAGGCTGGCGCCGAGTACCCGCTGTTGATGCGCCAGCGTGGCGGCCCTCAGCGGCCCGACCCGAGGGCGCCCAAACAACTGCTGCTGGACCAGAACGCGCGCGCCGCCGGCCAGGCTTTCTACAAGGTCGGCTCCACCGCCATCAGCCCAAGCGGCGAGCTGCTGGCCTGGACCGAAGACACCGTCGGCCGCCGCATTCACACGCTGCGATTTCGCAACCTGCGCACGGGTAAAGACATGGCCGACACGGTGCCTGGCGTGCTGGAAGACCTGGCCTGGGCCAACGACAGCCGCACCCTCTTCTACATCCTGCAGGACCCGGTCACGTTGCAGAGCGGGCCGGTGTACCGCCACCGCATCGGCACACCCGCCGCCAGCGACGTGCGGGTTTTTGACGAAGCCGACAAGACGTTGTTCGTGGGGCTTTCCAACACCGCGTCGCGCAAGTACGTGCTGATCCAGATCGGAGGCACCGACACCACCGAAACGCGTGTCATCGACGCCGACGCTCCCACCACGCCGGCGCGCGTGGTGCTGGCGCGGCGTGACAAGGTGCGCCACACGGCAGACCACCTGAATCGCCGCTGGGTCATCCGCACCAACGAGGGCGCGGCCAACTTCAAGCTGGTGGCCGCACCGCAGCGCGCGCCGGACGACCGGCGCCTCTGGCGCACGCTGATACCTGGCCGCGAGCAGGCCACCATCGAACATGTGGTGCTGATGAAGGCCGGCATCGCGCTGCAGGAACGCGTGAATGCCGACACGCAGGTGCGGCTGCTTCAAGGAAGCCGGTCCGTACCCGTTGCCGCCGGACCGGCCACCACCGTGGCACTGGGCGGCAACCCCGACCCGGCCGCTGCACATCTTCGTTATGCCGTGACGTCGATGGTGCAGCCGCTGGCCACCTGGGACCTGAACTTCGTCAGCGGCCAGAAGCGCCTGCGCAAGGTGCGCGAGGTGCCCGGCTACGACGCCGCTGCCTACAACACCACCCGCATCTGGGCCCCCGCGCGCGACGGCAAGCGCGTGCCGGTGACGCTGGCTTGGCGGCCCGACAAGGCGCGCGCCGATGGCAGCGCACCGCTGTACATCCTGGGTTACGGTGCCTACGGCAGTTCTTACGACGCCACCTTTTCCGCCAGCCGCGCAAGCCTGCTGGACCGCGGCTTCGTCGTTGCCATCGCCCACGTGCGCGGTGGCGCAGAACTGGGTGAAGGCTGGTACGAGGACGGCCGCTTGTTGCACAAGAAGAACACCTTCACCGACTTCATCGATGCCACCGACGCGCTCGTCAAGGCCGGTTGGGGCGCAGCCAACAACGTGTTTGCCAGCGGCGGTTCAGCTGGCGGCCTGCTGATGGGCGTGGTGGCCAATGAAGCGCCGGCCCGGTACCGCGGCATCGTGCTGGACGTGCCGTTCGTGGACGTCATCAGCACCATGCTGGACGACACGATTCCGCTCACCGCCAATGAATGGACGCAGTGGGGCAACCCGAAGGAAAAAGCCGCGCACGATTACATGCTGTCGTATTCACCGTATGACAACCTGCACGCGCAGGCCTATCCGGCGATGCTCGTCACCACGGGCCTCTGGGATTCGCAGGTGCAGTACTTCGAGCCGGTGAAGTTTGTCGCCCGGCTGCGCGCGCTCAAGACCGACCGCAACCCACTCCTGCTGGCCGTGAACATGACGGCAGGGCACGGGGGGGCATCGGGGCGGTTTTCTGAACTGGCCGAAGTCGCGCGCGAGTTCGCCTTTGTGCTGGACTTGGCGGGGCGGCGGGACTGAAGATGCCTAACGCGGTAAACGCGCGGTGCGTTCAGCACGCACAGCAGCCGCCAGTTCGATGACCGCCATCGCGTAGTAGCTGCTCCAGTTGTAGCGCGTCACGACGTAGAAATTCTGCGTGCCGGCAACAAAGCTGGGCGCGGCGCCGCCGTTCTGCAGTTCCACCAGCGCCAGCGGCCCGGTGTGTGCCCGGCCGGCTTCAGAGAGCACGGCACCGCGCTGGGCAAACTGCGCGGCGCTGAAGCTGGGAACGATGTCCGGGCCCAGCAGCACGGCGCGATCGGTGCTGTCCACCGGTACGGCCACCTCAAAGTGTGTGGGCAGGTCGCGCTGCCAGCCGAAGCTGGCGAAGTAGTGCGCCACGCTGCCGATGGCGTCGGCAGCGTTGCGCTGCAGGTTGATGTGGCCGTCGCCGTCCATGTCCACGGCAAAGCGGTTGACACTGCTGGGCAGGAATTGCGGCAAGCCCATGGCACCGGCATAGCTGCCCTTCATCGCCAACGGGTCGCTGCCCTCCCGGGCGCAGAGGACAAAGAACTCTTCGAGTTCGCTGCGGAAGAACGCGCTGCGGTCCTTGCGGCCGGGTGGGAAGTCGAAGGCCAGCGTGGCCAGCGTGTCGATGATTCTGAAGTTGCCGGTGACGCGGCCGTAGAAGGTTTCGACGCCGATGATGGCCACCACGATGTCGGCGGGCACGCCCCAGCGGTCCTGCGCTTCTTGCAGCCAGGCTTCGTGGTCGCGCCAGAAGGCCAAGCCCGCGCCGATGCGCTGCGCGTCGATGAAGCGCGCGCGGTAAGCCGCCCAGTTCTTGGCCGTGCCGGCGGGCGGCGGCATGATGAGCTTGCGCACCGCGTCCAGGCGCTGCGCCTGGGCCAGTTGGGCGTCGATCCACGCGAGCGGCAAGCCGTGGCGTTCGGCCACTTCGGCGGCAAAGGCCTGGGCGGCCGCGTGGCGGGCATAGGTTGGCGCGGTGTCGCTGCCGGGCTTTGGGCGGGCGGCGCGTGCCGACAGGGGCATTGACAGCAACAAGGTCAACGCGGCGCGGCGTGTGGTAGCTGCCGTGGTTGCCGTGGTTGCCGTGGTTGCGGTGGATGTGGCGGGTTTGTTGTTTGCGGAAGGCATGGCTGGATTATCGGCACCGGCGCTGCCGCTGCGGCGGTCTCCGCAAGGCCTGCTTTTTAGCCCGGGCCCAAGCAAGCTTTGCTGGCCGCCCTGAATTCGCGCCACCAGCCGGTGTGGCTTTGGGCCGCGTCTGCAGCGGCGCCATAGCGCAACCGGTCCAGCACTTCCAGTTGCAGCGCCACGGCTTCACCAGGGCTGCCCAGTTGCTGCCGCACCTGTGCCGCTCGGGCGCGCGGAGCCTGGTGCGCTTGCACCACCACGCCCAGTGCCTGCAACTGCCGCAACACGCGCCGTTGCAGCCGCTGCCAGGGGTCTTGCCGGCGGCGGTCCCACCAGGCCCAG
>JAYSYB010000378.1:0-4802 GCA_043716775.1 Rubrivivax sp. | reverse complement strand
CCTGCCATGTCGATGCCCGCTGCCTGGGCCCTGTGGGTCGTGCCGTCATTGCCGCTCGCGGCTGCCGCGGGCGCCGGTGCAGCGCTTTGGCGCATGCAGTCGGTGAGTGCCTTTGCGCTGCTGCGCGGCCAGATGGCTGCCGATGCGCGTTTGCTGGAAGAGGTGGCGTCTTGAGCCGCTTGCCACCCACCCTCGGGCCAGCCGTGCTGTCGGATTCCGGGGGGCACAAGACGCCCACGGCGCCCGATTTACCCCAAACCGCGCCCCTGACCCTGGCGCTGATGCGCATTGAAGCATCGCGGGCGCGGCTGCGCATCGCGATGTTGCCCCCGCCCGATAGCGCGCCCTCTGACAACGGCCCTGGCTTTGCGCTGCCCAAGCGCTGGCGCGCGATGTGGCGTGCCTTCATGCGCAAGGGCCCGCTGGCCACGGTGGCTGGCACGGCAGCCAGCGCCTTGGGCGCGTGGTGGCGCAGCCAGCCGTGGCACAGCACCACCGAGTGGGCCGGCCGCGCGCTGCTGGCTGAAGTGCAGCCGGTCATTCGCCGGCACCCGCTGCTGGCAGTGGCCGTGGGCGCAAGCCTGGGCGCTGTCGTGGTTTCGGCGCGGCCGTGGCGTTGGCACGCGCTTAGTCGCCGTGTACGACCGGTGGGTAGCCACCTGATGCGCTGGACGATCGCCCAACTGTCGCAAGCGCCGGTGCAGATGGCGCTGGCGGCCTTGCTGGCGCAGTTTGTCGGTGACCGCGCGCGCGGTCAGGCCGGCACGCCGGAACCTCCCTCCGCGCCGGCAGACCCGGAGCAGCCCAGCGCCGCGCGGTAGGACCTTGCGCGGGTCTGGGGTATTGCTCAGGGTGTAGGACATTGCTCACGCGGGACCCGGTCAACGTCCGGCCGACAGCACCAGGTCCCTTCCCTAAAGTCAGCTTGAGTTTGGTGCCGTTGTTGGCCCCGCCTCCCAACCTTCTTGCCGACGGAGCCCCGCCATGCCTGCCCGCCACGCCTTTGCCTGTGTGTTTGCCACCGCACTGTTTGCCATCACGGCAGCCCTTCTGCACCCAGTGCTAGGCCTGGGCCCGCTGCACGGGTTGGAAAAAACGCAGACCGGCCCGGCAAAGTTGGCCGGCACGGGGCACAGCACAGCGTCCGTGACAAGCAACCGGTGAGCGACCGTGAAAGGGCTTCCTGCGGCAGGCCGGGCTCATGGCAAAACAACAGCCCAACCGCCTTGCCGCTCACCTTACACACCGGCTCGTTGTCCACCTCGCCGGACGGCACGCCCGCCACATCAACCTCACGTCCAGGAGACCCGCGCCATGACCGCGATGACCGCACTTGTCGCCATCCCCCACACCCCGCCTGCTGCCCCACTGCTGCACGAATCAGAACTGCGGCGCCACGTGGCGCAATGCCGTGCGGGCCGCAGCCGCTGGTTCAGCGCCGCAGCCTGGATGGAGAGGCTGCACGGTGCGTTGGCGCCGCGCTTTGCCACCACCGTGGTGGCCGCCGCGGGTTTGCTGTGGCTCACCTCCATGTGGCCTTGAAAAGGGCTGCACCGACAGCGTCATGGCTTTGAGGAGATCCCACTCACCGCCATCCTTGCCACCCGGTCTGCCGGACATGGCTGCCGGTCGGGCGCTGGACGCGCCGATCCGGTCAGTGCTCTTTGGCGAAGCGCGCTTCGAATCGCACGGGCGCAGCTTGGCGTTGGCGCACGACGTCGATGAAAGCGGTTCTCGCAGCGCGGGTTTCTTTCCACGGCTGCAAGACAACCTCGCCACGCTGCAGCGTGCACTGGCCGCGCTGGAAGCCAGCGCCGCACATGGGCGGCACCTCTCGCCTGCGGCGCACTGGCTGTTGGACAACGCGTCCCTGCTGGACGAACAGCTGGGCACCATCCGCCACGCCTTGCCGCGCAGCTTCTACCGCCGCCTGCCGGTGCTGCGCGAAGAGCCGCTGGCGGGCTTGCCCCGTGTCTATGGTGTGGCCTGGGCCTGGGTGGCGCATGCCGACAGCGGCTTTGACGTCCACCTGTTGCAGAGCTATTTGCGCGCCTACCAGTCCACGCGGCCGCTGACGCTGTCGGAACTGTGGGCGCTGCACACCACGCTGCGCGTGGTGCTGCTGGAAAACCTGCGCCGCCTGGCTGAACGCACGGCGGCCCGCAACGCCGCCCGCGATGCGGCGCACGCCTGGGCCGACAGCTTGGCGGCTAGCGGCATTCAGCAGTGCTTGCCCGAAGCGGCGGTGCTGGCGGCGCTGGAGCAACGTGGCGTCAGCGACAGCTTCCTGCTCACACTGTGGCAGCGGCTGGACCGGCCGCGGGTGGACGCCTCACCGCAGCACAGCCTGGGCCAAGACATGGGCCAGGACCTGGGCCACTGGCTGGGCACCCAGCTGTCGGACCCGCCGGCCATGCTGACCCGGCTGCAGAACGAAGCGGCTGAAGACCAGCAAAGCATCCGCAACGCCATCACCACGCTGCGCGAACTGGAACGCACCGACTGGCAGGCCCTGGTGGCGCAGTGCAGTGCGGTCGTGGCGGTGCTTTCGCGCTGCCCGGTGCACGCGGCGGAACACCCGGGCACGCAAGACGCCACGTTGCACGCTGTGGAAAGCCTGGCGCGCGAAAGCGGTTTCGCTGAAGCCGATGTGGCCCACGAACTGCTGGCACTCACTGCAAGCGCGACCAACGCTGACGACCCTCGCGCGGCCCCCGCGTACTGGTGGCGCGGCGACGGCGAGGCGACCCTGCGCCGCCAGCTGCAGCTGGCTCGGCGGCGCCTGCCTAGGCGCGGGTCGCGCGCCATGCGGCTGTGGATGACGCCCACCTATCTGGCCGGCGTCACGCTGCTCAGCGGCCTGCTGCTGTGGGCCTTGCTGCGGCACGCAGACGCTTCCGCTCCGCTGTGGCTGCTGGTGCTGGCCGGCGTGCTGGCTGCCGGCCCGGTCAGCGAGGCGGTGGTGGCTGTGGTGAACCGCCTGATCAGCGAATCGGTGCCGCCGATGCGGTTGCCGCGGCTGGCCTTCCTGCAGGGCATTCCACCCGAACACTCGAGCCTGGTGGTGATGCCGGTGATGTTGACCAGCGCTGGCACCTTGCCTGCACTGCTGGCGCAGCTGGAACAACACGCCATCGCAAACCCCGAGACACACGCGCGGTATGCCTTGTTGAGCGACTACGCCGATGCCGACACGCAGAACCAGCCTGACGATGCAGCGCTGCTAGCGGCCGCACAGCAAGGGGTGCAGGCGCTGAACGACAAACACGTTGGGATGCACACGGCGAGCCTGCTCAATCCGCTGTCTGCGCTGTCTGCGCTGTCTGCGCTGTCTCCAATGTCGCCCCGTTTTCTGCTGCTGCACCGCCAGCGCTTGTGGAGCGACAGCGAACAACGCTGGATCGGCTGGGAACGCAAGCGCGGCAAGCTTGAACAGCTGGCGCGCGCTCTGGTGGAGCCGGGCTACGAGCCCTTTGTAGATCTGGGGCCTCTGTCGCGCCCCGCAGCACCAGCGCACGCGGTGCGCCACATCATCACCCTGGACGCCGACACCCACATGCCACCAGGCCGCCTGCGCGCGCTGGTCGGCGTGGCTGCGCACCCGCTGAACCAGCCGCGCTGGGACTCTGCGGTGGGCCGCATCGTCAGCGGTTACGGCATCCTGCAGCCGCGTGTGGAGTCGCCTCTGCCGTCGCCCGACACCGCCACCGGCTACCACGCGCTCTTTAACGGCCACTGCGGCCTGGACCCTTACAGCGCCGCCAGTTCCGAGGTCTATCAAGACCTCTTCGGCGAAGGCAGCTTCAGCGGCAAGGGCCTGCTCAACGTGCAGGCCGTGCACAGCGCGTTGGCACTGCGCCTGCCTGAAGGCCAGGTGCTGAGCCACGACCTGCTGGAAGGCTCGCTGGCACGCTGCGGCGCAGTGAGTGAGGTCACGCTCGTTGAAGATGCGCCGCACCATGCCGATGTGGCGGCGTCCCGCCTACACCGGTGGACCCGCGGCGACTGGCAGTTGCTGCCCTTCCTGGCCGGACGCTTGCGCCTGCCGCTGGCCGCCATCCACCGCTGGAAGATGGCGGACAACCTGCGCCGATCGCTGGTGGCGCCGGCGGCGCTGTTGCTGCTGCTGCTGGTGTTGGCCAGTGGCGTGCTGCCGCTGGCCTGGGCCTTGGGGCTGGTGGCGGCGGCCTTCAGCGCCGGGCCGTTGATCGGCGCGATGGCGGGCCTGGCGCCAAGCCGCGACGACATCGCCATCCAGCGCTTCTACCGTGAAGCCGGGGCTGACCTGGCGCGCGCGCTGCTGCTGGCGGCCTGGCATCTGGCGCAACTGCTGCAGCTGTCGATGCTGTACGGTGACGCCGTGTTGCGCGCGCTGTGGCGACAGTGGGTGTCGCGCCGGCACTTGCTGCAGTGGACCACCGCCGCATCGGCGCAGGCTGCGGCCAGCACGCGCCTCTATCCGCTGTTGCGGCAACATGTGCGGGTGCCGGTGGCGGCCGCCGGCATCGGCCTGGCGCTGGCCGCTGCCGCGTGGGCCGGCGCGCCGGTGCAGGCGGTCGCTGCGGCCACGCTCTTGCTGCTGTGGGCGCTGTCGGCGGTGTGGACCTGGCTCGTCAGCCGGCCGTGGCCCCGCAGTTTGCAGGGACAGCTGGACGCCGCGTCGCGCGACTACGTGCACGACCTGGCGCGCGACACCTGGCGCTTTTATGAGCGCCACGTGGGCGCCGAAGACCAGCACCTGCCGCCCGACAATGTGCAGCGTCTGCCGCACACGATGGTGGCGCACCGCACGTCGCCCACCA
>JAYSYB010000377.1:0-4809 GCA_043716775.1 Rubrivivax sp. | reverse complement strand
CCAGCACGCGCGACAGGTCGAGCACGCGCACGCCGTCCAGCGCGCCAGGGGGCAGTGGGGGGTTGTTGGGTTGCATGCGGCGAATTGTCCGGCAGGCGTCGGGATAATCCAGCGATGCCCATGCACTCCCTGCGCCGCACGCGCGTTTTCCGTCTCGCGCTGGTCGCAGCCTGCGCAGGGGTGGGCTGCGCGCCAACGCTGGATTGGCGGGAGGTCAGGCCGCCCGGCAGCCAGCTGCGGTTGCTGTTCCCCTGCAAGCCCAGTGCGCAGCAGCGGCAGGTGCCGCTGGCAGGGCAGCCGGTGCTGTTGACATTGCACGCTTGTTCGGCGGGTGGGCAGACGTGGGGTCTGGCAGTGGCCGACGTGGCGGACCCTGCCCGGGTCGCGCTGGCGTTGGTCGCTTTGAGCGCCGCCGCCGCAGCCAACATCGGCGCCGCGCCGCCAAAAATCGCCCCTTTTGCCGATCCGTCCGCCGCCTCTATTGCAGTGCGCGGTGCCACGCCCAACCCCGGCAGCCAGCGACTGTTGCTGCACGGCAAGTTGCCTGATGGGACGGGGGTCACCTTGCATGCGGCAGTCTTCGTCCACGGCACGCAGGTCTTCCAGGCCTCGGTGCTGGGCAAGCGGTTGGCAGCTGAAACTGCAGACATGTACTTTGATTCGCTGCGCATCCAGGAGTGATCTTGACCATGGCTAACGTGCCGCCTGCGGTCATCTTCGGGGCCTTTGCGTTCACGTACTTTCTCTCAGCGCTTTTGCGCGCGGTGACGGCGACGCTGGCGCCCGTCTTCAGCGCCGAACTCGGGCTGCGCGCCTCTGACCTGGGCTTGCTGGCGGGCGCCTACTTTCTGGGTTTTGCGAGCATGCAATTGCCGCTGGGCACCGCACTCGACCGTTATGGACCGCGCCGCACACTGCTGACGCTGCTGGGCGTGGCCGTGCTGGGCTGCGCTGCGTTTGCGATGACGAATCAGCTGGCCACCATGATCGTGTCGCGCGTCTTGATAGGCGCCGGCGTGGCGGCGTGCCTGATGGCGCCGCTGACGCTTTACCGCCGCATCTTTTCGCCGCTGGCGCAGTTGCGCGCGAACTCGTGGATGTTGATGACCGGGTCGCTCGGAATGGTGGCTTCGACGCTGCCGGTGCAGTTTTTGCTCCCTTACCTGGGGTGGCGCGGGCTGTTCTGGGTCTTGGCCGGTCTGTTGCTGGGGGCTGCCGGGCTCGTCGTGCTTCTGGTGCCGCGAGACCGCCTTGGCGCTGCGGAAGACCGCCTGGCTGGCTCCACCGGTGAAGCCAGCGGTCACGCCATTGGCTACGCCGCGATCGCAAAGCACCCGCTGTTCGTGGCCATGGCGCCGCTGGGCTTTGTGGTGTACGGGGGGATGATCGCCGTGCAGTCGTTGTGGGCCGGGCCATGGCTGACGCGCGTGGCACAGCAGAGCGCCGGGCAAGCGGCGCAGGGGCTGTTCGTGATCAACCTGTCAATGCTGGTTGCCTTCCTGGGGTGGGGCGCGCTGATGCCGCGCCTGGCCCGCAATGGCATTGATGCATCGCGCTTGATGGCGTGGGGCTTGCCGTTGCCGCTGCTGGCGTTGGTGGCCAATGTGTGGCTTGGCCCCGAGGCCGGCGCCGGCCACTGGGCGCTGTGGTGCGTGGCGTGCACCTTTGTGTCTGTGAGCCAGCCGGCGGTGGGCGCCGCGTTTCCACCCGAGCAGGCCGGGCGGGCCCTGTCGGCCTTCAACCTCGTGATCTTCAGCGGCGTGTTCTGCGTCCAGTGGGGAATCGGTTTGTTCGTCGACGCGCTGCAGGGTTGGGGGTGGGCCGAAGGCAACGCACTGCGCGCGGCCTTCGCGGGCTTGGCCGCTTGCGGCGCCCTGGCGTATGCCTGGTTCTTGTGCCACCGGCCGTGCAGGTACCCATAATCAGGGCCGAGACCACCCACCATGGCCCAAATACTCATCGTCGCCCACGCGCCCCTTGCCTCGTCGCTGCGGTCTGTGGCCCAGCATGTGTACCCAGACTGCGGCGCCCAGCTGATGGCGGTTGATGTGTTGCCCAGCGCCAGCCTGTCGGCCGTCGAAGAGCAGGTGCTTCAAGCGTTGCAGGCGCCGCCGCTGGCCGGCTGTGAGGTGCTGATCCTGGTCGACGTCTTCGGCGCCACGCCCTGCAACGCTGCGCTGGCGGCAGCCGACGGCGTGCGGTCGCGCGTCGTTGCTGGCGTCAACGTGCCCATGCTTTGGCGCGCGCTGTGCTATGCCGAACAGCCGCTGGACGACATGGTCAACCGCGCGGTGGCCGGGGCCACCCAAGGGGTCATGCACGTCAGCGTGCCACGGCGCCAGAACCAGCCAGCCAACATCGTCAGCCATGATCAAGTCCAACATCACCATCAGCAATAAGCTGGGCCTGCATGCCCGCGCGTCCGCCAAGTTCACCAAGCTGGCGGGTGGTTTCGCGAGTGACGTGCACCTGAGCCGAAACAACCGCCGCGTCAACGCCAAGAGCATCATGGGCGTGATGATGCTGGCCGCTGGCATGGGCAGCTTGATCGAGATCGAGGCCGACGGCGCCGATGAATACGAGGCGATGGCGGCCTTGCGCTTGCTGATCGAAAGCAAGTTCGGCGAAGGCGAATGAAGCACCGGCAACCGGTCGAGTGCGGTGGTCTGGTGGCATCGCCCAGGGAGAGCGGTCGATGAGTATCCAGATCTTCGGGCTTCCGGTGTCACGCGGCGTAGCCATTGGCCGCGCGGTGCTGGTGGCGTCGAGCCGGGTGGATGTCGCGCATTATTTCGTCGCGGTTGGGCAACTGGAACACGAAGTGGATCGTCTTCGCGTTGCTCGCAACGCGGTGGCCGACGAGCTGGAAGTGCTCAAGCGCGAGCTGCCGGCCGAGGCGCCCCACGAGCTGGCCGCGTTGCTGGACGTGCATTTGATGCTGCTGCACGACGAGACACTTGTCAGCGCCACCAAGGTGTGGATTCATGAGCGCCACTACAACGCCGAATGGGCCTTGTCGGCGCAGCTGGAAGTTTTGGCGCGGCAGTTTGATGAAATGGAAGACGCCTACCTGCGGGAGCGCAAGGCGGACGTCGAACAGGTGGTCGAGCGGTTGCTGCGCGAGCTTGGCGGCTCGTCGCGGGCGGCGGGTGGGGCTGGCAACGCCAGCAGCACCCACAACGCGCATCAAGCCGCGCGCGACTTTGCGGGCGAGGACCCACTCGTGCTGGTGGCCAGCGACGTTGCCCCGGCCGACATGATGCAGTTCAAGCGCAGCGTATTTACCGGCTTCGTCACCGACGTGGGCGGCCGGACATCGCACACCGCTATCGTCGCGCGCAGCCTGGACATTCCTGCCGTGGTGGGCGCACGCGAAGCCAGTCGGCTCATCCGCCAGGACGATTGGCTGGTGATCGACGGCGATGCGGGCGTCGTGCTCGTCAACCCTTCACCGATCGTGCTGGAGGAGTACCGGTTCCGTCAGCGCCAAAGCGAACTTGAGCGTGCCAGGTTGAACCGCCTGCGCGACACGCCTGCGGTCACCTTGGACGGCCATGCGGTAGAGCTGCTGGCGAACATCGAACTGCCGGGTGACGGGCCTGGTGCTCTTGAAGCCGGCGCGGTGGGCGTGGGTCTGTTTCGCAGCGAATTCCTGTTCATGAACCGGGGCGGGGACATCCCTGGCGAGGACGAACAGTTTGAAGCCTACCGGGATGCCGTGCTGGCCATGCAGGGGCTGCCTGTCACCATTCGCACGGTGGACGTGGGCGCCGACAAGCCGCTGGAACGCATGAGCGCACAAGAGTTGCGGCACGAGCATGGTCTGAACCCCGCGCTGGGGCTGCGGGCCATCCGTTGGAGCTTGGCTGAGCCGGGCATGTTCCGGCAGCAGCTGCGGGCGATCCTGCGCGCCAGCGCATATGGGCAGGTGCGCATCCTGATCCCGATGGTGGCCCACATGAGCGAGGTCAAATTGATCTTCGAAGCCCTGGCGCGGGCGCGTCAGCAACTCGACGAGGCGGGTCGAGCCTTCACCCATGTCGTCGTTGGGGCGATGATTGAAGTGCCAGCTGCGGCGCTGATGATCGACCGCTTCCTGCGCCACTTCGACTTCGTCTCCATAGGCACCAACGACCTCATCCAATACACGCTGGCTATTGACCGAGCTGACGAAGCGGTTTCACACCTCTATGACCCGTGGCACCCGGCAGTGCTGCAGATGCTTCATCAGACGATCCAGCGTGCAAATAATGCCGGCAAGGGTGTGTGTGTCTGCGGCGAGATGGCGGGTGACGCGGCATTCACCGACCTGCTTCTGGCCATGGGGTTGCGAAGCTTTTCAATGCACCCTGCACGCATCGCTTCCATCAAGCAGCGGGTTCTGCGCGCGGACACCCGTCTGTTGAACGAACACTTACCCATCGTATTGGCGTCTGACGACCCGGCGGCCGCACTGAGAAGTGCGATGCTCGCCCGAGCACAGCATTGAATTTTGACGAGGTGCTTGCTTGCGCCAGATTCTCTGTGCTATAGTCATTGGCTCTGCTCTTCGGGCCCTTTCCTCTCTTGCTGCAAAGCAAAACAAAGAAAGCAACGGAAAATAGAAAGACCAATGTCTTGACACGGATTTATAAAAAATGTCAGAATCGTGGTCTTCGCTGATAACTAATCAGCAACGCTAAAAGTAAGCGAAAGCAAGCTAAAAGCGACGTTCTTTAAAAATCAACAGCCGATAAGTGTGGGCGTTTGAAGGCGAGTGCCAGAGTCAGTGGTGACATTGACTCAGGTCTCATGACCTTAAACGCTCAA
>JAYSYB010000376.1:0-4812 GCA_043716775.1 Rubrivivax sp. | reverse complement strand
TTGCGGGCGCGAACTGAAGCGCGCGTGATTGAACTGCGACCAGCTTGAACGGGTGGGGCGGGGCTTCGTTGCGAAACGACTCGACGAGCTGCGCGTAGTGCCGACCGCCTGACTTCGTGAGCTTGATGAAGATGAGCGCAAGTGTCGCTCGACGGTAAAAAACGTGGAACTACATCGCCTAGCCCACGTGCCACTAAAACGCTTAACTCAATCTTGCGTCCCTAGAACGCCAGGTGCCTGTCAGCAATGAGCTTCTTGCGATTTGCATCAGGGGAAAAAAGTGCTGCGGTATCGAAGTTGGGTTGCATTTCTGTCGTACGTTGTTTTCGCAGTTCTGTCGCTACCGGCGCGTGATCCTGGCGCGCTACTGGGCTTCGTCGCCTGTGCGCGCGACGGTCGATGCCGAGCACCAGCGCATCGTTGATGCGGTGATCGGCGGCCATGGAGACGAAGCTGCTGCACTGCTTGCCAAGCGCTGCAACAACGGCGCGCTGCGTGGTGGCCGAGTTCCAGCGGGCGGCGTCGTGCGGCCGGTGATGCCGATGACAGTGCGGAGGGCAAGCAGGGGCCGCCGATCCGGCGCAAATGTGGGCGTCGTCGGCCTCGTGACTAGCGCCGGCTCTGGAGGCTGCGCCGGTGCTTTGTTCGTGCTCGTGCTCGTGCTCATGCTCGTGCGCGTGCCCGCGCCAGCGCTCTCCTCGCTCAACGCTCGGCAAGCCCGGCGGCCGCCACCTGCCCGTATTGGGCCGAAGTCGCACCGCTGACGCCGATGGCTCCGACGACCTGGCCGTTGACGATGATCGGCAGACCGCCTTCCACGGCTGTCACGCCGGCGAGGCTGAGGATGGCGGTGCGGCCGGCGCCGACAGCGTCCTCCAGCACCTTTGTCGAACGCTTCAAGCCGCCAGCCGTGCGCGCCTTGTCGACGGCGATCTGGATGCTGAATGTCTGCGTCTGGTCCATGCGTTCCAGCGCGACCAGGTTGCCGCTTGGGTCAACCACGGCAATCGCCATCTGCCAGTTGTTGCGCTGGGCCTCGGCTCGCGCCTTGGCGATGGCGTCGCGCGCGAGCTCCAGGCTGACGGGTGCACCGTAGCCTGGCGGCGGCGCCTGCGCGACGGCGAAGTCTGGCAAGGCCAGGGCCATCGCCGACACCGTGGCCAGCAGCGACATCCGGGCCGTCCAGGCCATTACGCCGACGCCTGGGGCGGCGTGGCGTGCTGCAACGGCGGCCGCGACGGCCGCGGCGCTGTGGAGGGCGGAGTGGGTGAAGCGGCCCATGATCAAGCGCTCCTGCCCGACGCCACCCAGCGCAACGCGGGGTCGGCCATGAAGGCGTCGGGTGGCGTCTGCGCCAGGTTGTTGGCGTAGTTCGACAGCGTCTTGGCCGCGATGATGGTCACCACCTCGAGTGCGTTCTGCTGCGTGAACCCGGCCGCCGTGAAGGCCGGGAGCGCTGCAACACCGACACTGCCGCGCGCGCGCAGCAGGGCTTCGGTCAAGGTGCGCAGCGCTTCCAGGCGCGGGTGGCCCGTGATCACCTTGCCTTGGCGCAACGCCTGCACCACGGCGTCTTCGACTTCCACGCTGTGCGCCACGTAGCTGTGGCCGGCAACGCAGTACGCGCATTCGTTGAACACGCTGACAGTCAGCATGGCAACCTGTTGTTCCTGCGGCGTGAGGCTGCTGCTGCCGATCAGGGCGAAGAGCTTGTCAAGCCCCTCCAGGGCTGCCAGGCTCTCGGCCAGCGCGGCGTGCATGTAGGGCAGGACGCCGTAGGCCTGGGCGGTGGCTAGCAGCACCGGCTTCGAAGCGGCCGGTGCGGTGTCGGTGGTGTGCAGGGCAAAGGCGGACATGGTTGTTTGCTTTAGGGTGGATGGTGCGGGGTCAGACGGTTGGTCGTTCAGTCGTACAGCCGCGCCAGCGCGACCACGTTGTCGGCGCCGAACCCGGCTGCCTGTGCCGCCAACAACCGTGCGTGCACAGCCGAGGTCAGCGGCATGTCGGCACCATGCTGGCGGCCCGACAGCAGCGCGTAGCCCAGGTCCTTGGCGATCAGGTCCACTGGCGCCTGGGGGCTGAAGTTGCGTGCAAGCATCAGGTTGGCGGCGCCGGCCGCTGCAGGGCTGGTGACGGGCATCGCGCGCAGCGCTTCCAGTGCGCGCGGCAGGTCGAGCCCGGCCTTGCGCAGCACGCCCAGTTGCTCGGCCAACGCCGCCACTAGAGTGGCGAACAGCGTGTTGACCGCCAGCTTCAGCCACACACCACTACCGCTCGGGCCAACGTGGTGCACAGCGCTGCCGGCAGCAGCAAACGTGGGCCGCAGGCGGTCCACCGCCCCGACCTCGCCACCGGCCATGAAGATGAGCTGGCCGGCTTCGGCCTGCATACGCGATCCAGCCACGGGGGCATCGACGAAAGCGGCGCCGGTCGACGCCAGCGCACTGGCCAACCCCGTGCACCAGGGGTTGCTCAGCGTGCTGGACTTGACAGCAATGGCGCCAGCCGACAACGCTGCCGCGGCGCCGTCTTTCGGCGCCATCCATACACGCCTGGAAGCGGCATCGTCGTAAACGATGGACCACACCACCTCCGCGCCGTCGGCGGCCTTGCGAGGCGAGGCGGCGAGCTTGGCGCCAGCCCGCACCACAGCTTCTGCAGCAGCGGGGCTGCGGTTCCATACGGTCAAGTCGTATCCAGCGTCCAGCAGACGCTGCGCCAGGCGCTGGCCCATGGCCCCCAGGCCCAGCAGGGCAATGCGTGTCATCGGGTGTCCTTGTCGATTCGGTCGTGCCTGATTGGCGCGGCGCTAGTGTTGTCGGGCAGCGTCCAGGGCACCAGCCGGGACGCGGCAAGAGACTGTTGCTGCGGTGGCAGCGCCCGGCAGCGCGTGAACCCGGGCGTTGTGGCTAGAGTTCGAGCATGGACTTGCAGCAACTTCGCGCTTTCGTGGCCGTGGCCAGCCACGGCAGCTTCGCCGCGGCGGCGCTAGAACTGGGCGTCGCACCGTCGGTCGTGACACGCGCCGTCGCCGGATTGGAGCAGGCGCTGGGCGTGCTGCTGATGCACCGCACAACGCGCAAGCTGGCGCTGACCGAGCCGGGCGCCGGCTACTTCGATCACGTCAAGGGCCTGCTGGCCGCGCTGGACCGCGCCGGTGAAGAGGCTCAAGCCAGCACCGCTGAGGTACGCGGCACCGTAAGGCTGACCTGCTCAGTGGCTTATGGGCAGGCCGTCATCGTGCCTCTGCTTCCGGCCCTGCACCAAGAGCATCCGGCTTTGGAGCTGGAGCTGCTGTTGACCGACGCGGTGCTCGATCTGGCCGAAGAGCGTGTCGACCTGGCGGTGCGCCTGGGTGCCAGCGTTGCGCCCGGATTGGTGGGTCTGCAGTTGGCGCCCGTGCGCTACCGGGTGGTCGGGAGCCCCGCCTACATTCAGCGGCACGGCCGACCACGAACGCCGGCCGACCTGGCGCGCTGCGACTGCCTGCGCTTCGCACTGCCGGGGTTTCGCACCCGATGGAAGTTCAGGACAGCTCCGGCATCGACCGACGACGTGCTGACGGTCGAAGTGCGTGGATGGCTTGTGTTGAGCACCGCGCTGGCGTTGCACCGCGCCGCGCTTGATGGCCTCGGCCCGGCACTGCTACCAGACTGGCTGGCCGGCAGCGACATCAACAGCGGCGCCCTGCTCGACATCTTCCCGCAACACGAACCCACGGCCACCGCTTTTGACAGCGCGGTCTGGCTGCTCTACCCCACGCGCGAGTACTTGCCCAGGCGCGTGCGCATGGTGGTTGATTTCTTGAAGACTCGCCTTTGCTAGGGGTCTCGGCCGCCACAGGATGCGCGGCTTCGTTGACTGAATCTGTTCACACGGTTGTTGCACGAGATGCGTGCGGCTGACCGGGTCCGGGTTTGTCTACAGCGCGCGCCGGTTCGAGGCCGCGCAGATGCTCGTCCTTTTAAAGTTCGGCCGCGACGTCATCGAGCTGTGCACACCGGCCACCCTATACGACGGACGATCGGGCAGCCGACGCTTCAGAATGGAGTTCATGCGGTGAACGAGTAACGGGATGCGGAATCATTCGTTCCGCTTCGATGGAACGCCTGCTTAGACCCGATGCCCTTCCGCGTCTGTGGGATCTGTCGCTTTCAGTCATCGCATGAGTAGCAGTCTGTCCCCTACCCCTGCCCCCGCCCACCGCGCTCCAATGCCGCCGATCGAAGTGAATCGATTCGACGCACCGCTGGGCGCCGAAGTGATCGACCTGGACCTCGGGCGCCGCTCGCCGAAGCCGACCTTGCGCGCACCCGCCTTAAGCACCTCGACCACCATGTGCCGGTCTTCCGCAACCAGCGCATCACGCCGCAGCAACAGATCGCGTTCAGCCGCCGTTTTGGGCCATTGCAAATTCATGTGCTGCACCTTTTCTTGCTCGAAAACCACCACTACGCGGCGAACTGTGCGCATCGTTGCCCAGTGCGGCTGCGTTGGGCCAAGCTACTCAGGCGAGTGTTCGATCTTGACCTGGAACACTGCCCGAACTGCGGCGGCCAGTTAAAGATCATTACGGCCATCCTGGAACAGCCGGGAAGCTGTCAAGCCAGTTGTCGCATGAGGTCGTCAAGTCAAGCCGCTTTCTGATCGGCTGCACAGTCTTTGGTTTGTGGTCTGTCAGGATTGAGGAGAACCTCGTGGATGAAGGTCCGGTTGCGGGGGCGGATTCAACTGGTCGATGCAACACACTGATTGCTGCGTGAGCAGAAGGAGTGTTGCAGATGAAGTACCGGACGCGAACTTTCTACACCG
>JAYSYB010000375.1:0-4820 GCA_043716775.1 Rubrivivax sp. | reverse complement strand
CTTTGACGAACCCGCCGCGCGCCACGTGCAGGTGGCCGAGATGGTGATTGAACGCGCCAAGCGGCTGGTGGAAATGAAGAAGGACGTGGTCATTCTTCTGGACTCCATCACGCGCCTGGCACGCGCCTACAACAACGTGCTGCCGTCCAGTGGCAAGGTGCTCTCGGGCGGTGTCGATGCCAACGCGCTGCAGCGCCCAAAGCGCTTTTTCGGTGCCGCGCGCAACACCGAAGAAGGCGGCACGCTGACGATCATCGGCACCGCGCTCGTCGACACCGGCTCCAAGATGGATGAGGTGATCTACGAAGAATTCAAGGGCACAGGCAACTGCGAAATCCATCTCGACCGCCGCATGGCCGAAAAGCGCGTCTACCCGTCGATCCTGATCAACAAGAGCGGCACGCGGCGCGAAGAGTTGCTGCTGAAGCCCGAAATCCTGCAGAAGAGCTGGATCCTGCGCAAACTGCTGTATCCGATGGACGAGATCGAGGCGATGGAGTTCATTTTGGAAAAGATGAAGGCCACCAAGAACAACCACGACTTCTTCGACATGATGCGGCGCGGCGGCTAAAAGTCGCCGGGCTACAATTTGCAGCTCATTTGTTTCAACCCGGAAAGTGCGCGGCCGTCATTCCAGACAGCACCCGCGTGGCTCCCATTCACGACCACAGGACCCACCATGAAAGACGGCATTCACCCCAACTACCGCCAAGTCTGTTTTCAGGACTTGTCCAACGGCTTCACCTTCGTCACGCGTTCTTGCGCACCGACGCGGGACACGATCAAGCTGGAAGACGGCCGCGAATTGCCGCTGATCAAGCTGGAAACCACCAGCGAGACGCACCCGTTCTACACCGGCACGCAAAAGAGCATCGACAACCTGGGCGGCCGCGTCGAGAAGTTCCGCAACAAGTTTGCGCGCGTCGGCATGAAGAAGAGTTCTGCCGCTGCGGCGCCTGCTGAAGCCACCACGCCGGAATAACCCCGTGAAGGCTGCGGCGCAGTCCCCGCGCCACCCGAACAAGGCAGCCTCGGCTGCCTTTTTTTGCTTCTGTCTCGATTGCCTTTGCAGGCGTTGTTGCAGGCGCCATTGAACAGCCCCAAGCCCGCCCTTGTCACCCAGCGCGGCGCCCGCCGCCTGCCGCGGCCGGCGTTGTGGCTGCTGTGCGCGGCTTATGTGCTGCCAGGGCTTGTAGGCCGCGACCCTTGGCGCAACGCCGACGTCAACGCCTTCGGACTGATGGCGGCCATGGCAGAAGGCCGCACGTCGTGGTGGGGGCCAACCCTTGGCGGCGTACCGGCGGATACCGCACTGGTATCCCACTGGCTCGGTGCCGCCTTCATCGCCGCGGGCCGCGGCTGGCTGGACCCCGCGTTGGCGGCGCGGCTGCCCTTTGCGCTGCTGCTGGCGTTGACACTGGCCCTCGTCTGGTACAGCACCTATTCACTGGCGCGCACTGAAGCCGCGCAGCCGGTGCCCTTTGCCTTCGGCGGCGAAGCCGAACCAGTGGCCTATGCGCGCGCCATGGCCGACGGCGGTTTGCTGGCGCTTATGGCCACGCTGGGCCTGCTGCAACTGGGGCACGAGACCACGCCCGAACTCGTGCAGCTCTTCGCTGTCACGCTGTATCTCTACGGCCTGTCGGCAGCGCCCTTCCGGGCCGGGCGGGCACGCATCGCGGTGGTCATCGCCCTGCCCTTGCTGGCGGCCAGCGGCGCGCCGTCGATGGCCCTGGCTGCGGGCCTGGGCGGCGCGCTGGTGTGCAGCCAGTCGCGCCAGTCGCCGGTACGGATTTTTGCGATCTGGGTTCTGTTCGCGACGCTGTGCGCGGCGCTGTGCGGATGGGGGCTTGACGCGTGGCGGCTGCGCAGCGTGAGCTTGATGGCCAGTGACCTGCCGCTCATCGCCCGCCAATGGCTCTGGTTCATGTGGCCGGCCTGGCCCCTTGCGCTGTGGACGCTGTGGCGCTGGCGGCGCCAACTGCGCTATCGCCATCTGTCGGTGCCGCTTTCGGTGCTGCTGGTGGCCTTGGTGGCCAACCTCGCGATGGGGGGGTCCGACCGTGCCCTGATGCTGGGCCTGCCGCCCCTGGCGGTGCTGGCGGCCTTTGCACTGCCGACCTTGAGGCGCAGCGCGTCGGCGGCGGTGGATTGGTTCTCGATGCTGTTCTTCAGCCTGTCTGCGCTGACGATCTGGGTCATCTACCTTTCCATGCAAATTGGCGTGCCAGCCAAGCCGGCTGCCAACGTGGCGCGGTTGGCCCCTGGGTTCGAGGCGCAGTTTTCAGGCCTGGCCCTGGCCTTCGCCGCCGCTGGCACGTTGGCATGGTTGGCGGTGGTACGTTGGCGCACTGGCAGGCACCAGGAAGCGCTGTGGAAGAGCCTGGTGCTGCCGGCCGGCGGTGTGGCGCTGTGCTGGCTGCTGCTGATGACGCTGTGGCTGCCGCTGCTGGACTACGCGCGCAGCGCGCGCCCCTTCGTCACACGATTGGCAGTGCATGTGCCACGCGGCGCCTGCATCGCGGCACCCAACCTGGCGCCGGCCACGGTGGCGGCGCTCGAGTACTTTGGCAAATGGCAGGTGGATGCCCGTGTGGGTTCGGCTGCAACCGGCTGCAACTACCTGTTGCGCGTGACACGCGCCAAACCGGCGCCACCGCCACCGCCCGGCTGGAACCCGGTGGCCGAAGTGCGGCGGCCGACCGAGCGGGACGAAGTGACACAGGTCTACCGCCGCGCACCATGAGGCCGCACGGCGCTGCTGCAACCGCTGCGGTCGATCAGGCCGGCACCACGCCAGCGCCTTGCATCACCGCGCGGTGGCGCACCCGCAGCGCCGGGAACACCAGCCTGAAGCTCGACCCCTTGCCAGGTTCGCTCTGCACATCGATCTCGCCACCGTGGCGCTGCACCACGTGCTTCACGATCGACAGCCCAAGCCCTGTGCCGCCCGTGTCGCGTGACCGACTGCCGTCCACGCGGTAGAAGCGCTCCGTCAGCCGCGGCAGATGTTCACGCGCAATGCCAATGCCGCTGTCGCTGACCTCGACCTCACCCCTGCCGTCTTCACGCCAGCGCCAGCGCAAGCTGACACGGCCGCCTTCCCCGGTGTAGCGCACGGCATTGTTGAGCAGGTTCCCCATCGCACTGAGCAGCTCCGGTTCACTGCCCGCCAGTTCCGCGTCTTCGCCACCTGTCAGCTCAAAGGCGTGTTTGCCTGACGACAGCGCGGCGGCGTCGGACAACGCCCGTTGCATCAGCGCTGGCAGCGACAGCCAACGGTCGGCGCCGGGGCGCGGGCTGCCTTCCAGTTGCGCCAGCGTCAACAGGTCACCCACCAGGGCCTGCATGCGGTCCGTCTGCTGTTCCATCAGCACAAGCACACGTTTTCTTTCGACCTCGGTCAGCGGCAACTGCCCCAGCGTTTCCACAAAGCCAGCCAGCACCGTCAACGGCGTGCGGATTTCATGCGAGACGTTGGCGACAAAATCGCGCCGCATCGCTTCGGCGCGCTCGCGCTCGGTGATGTCCTGAGTCAACACCAGCTTCATGCCGCCGCCATAGGGCCGCACCAGCACCGACAGCGTGGCCCTGCCCCGCGGGCCCACAAACACGATGGGCTCGTCGAAAGACCCGGCCTGCAAAAAGGCCACGAAGGCCGGTGCACGCACGAGATTTGTGACCCGTTGCCGACGGTCACGGGTGGGGTCCAGACCGAAGTGCTCTGCGGCCACCGAGTTGCACCAGTCGATATGGTCGGCCGCGTCGAGCAGCAGCACGCCGTTCGGCGAGGCTTCGATGCCAGCAAAGAAGTGTTCCAGCCGCTGGCGTTCCTGGCTCAGCGCCAAGTCCTTGCCACGCAAGGCTCTTTCGATGCGATAGGCGAGTTCGCCCCAGAAACCCGAGTCGCGCGGTGCCTGGTCCTGTTGCGAACCGCGCAGCCAGTCCAGCAAGCGGTTGCCTCTCCAGGCGTCCACCAGGACGGCCACGGAAAGAAATCCGGCGGCGCTCACGGCTGCCACAAGCCAGGGGTGTCCGATGAGAAAGCCGCCCAATGCGCCAATGGCGCCGCCCAGCAGCAGCAGCGCCGGGGCGGCCAGAACACGCGGCAACAGCCAGGTCATGGGCCGGGCGCAGGTCGGGTCAGGCGGCCAGCGACTGCATCTGCTGGGTCAGGCGATAGCCGGCACCCCGCACGGTCTCGATCAGGGCCGAGCAGGACACGGGTGCCAACGCTTCACGCAGCCGCTTGACGTGCACATCCACCGTGCGCTCTTCGATGAAGACGTGGTCGCCCCACACGCGGTCCAGAAGTTGTGCACGGCTGTGCACCCGTTCAGGGTGCGTCATCAGGAAGTGCAGCAAGCGAAATTCGGTCGGACCGATCTTCACCTCGCGCAGATCTTCATCGATGTGTCGGGTGACACGGCGTGTGGCCGGGTCCAGGCGCAAGCCACTGACTTCGACCGCCGTGTCCAAAGCCTCGGGCGCCTTGCGCCGCAGCACCGCGCGGATGCGCGCGAGCAACTCCTTGGTGGAAAAGGGTTTGGTCTGGTAGTCGTCGGCACCGGCATCCAGGCCCGTGATCTTGTCGCCTTCTTCAGCCCTGGCCGTGATCATGATCACGGGCAGGTCGCGCGTGCGCGCATCGGCGCGCCAACGCCGCGCGAGCTGCACCCCCGATTGCCCGGGCAGCATCCAGTCCAGCAGCACGAGGTCGGGCAGGATGCGGTCGATTGCCCTCTGCGCGGCATCGGCATCGGCAGCCACCGCCACTTCGAAACCAGCGTGGCGCAGGTTGATCGCGATCAGCTCTGCGA
>JAYSYB010000374.1:0-4825 GCA_043716775.1 Rubrivivax sp. | reverse complement strand
TCTCAGACCGTCCGCAGTCGCGCCGCCAAGCGGCGCTGGGACGCGCCTACGCCGGCTGGCGCACCTTTGCGCGCAACCGGCTGGCGATGGTGGGGCTGGCCATCGTGCTGATGCTGGTGGCGGTGGCGCTGCTGGCCAATGTGCTGGCACCCTACCCACCGACGGTGGGGGAACTTTCACAGCGGCTGCTGCCCCCATCGACCATGCACTTCTTTGGCACCGACGACCAGGGCCGCGACATCTTCAGCCGGCTGCTGCACGGCAGCCGCATCACGCTGTTCGTGGTGGCGCTGGTGGCAGTGATGGCCGCACCAGTGGGGCTGTTGGTAGGCACGGCATCGGGCTACGCCGGGGGCTGGATCGACGCCGTGCTGATGCGCATCACCGACATCTTCCTGGCCTTCCCGCGCCTGATCCTGGCGCTGGCCTTCGTGGCTGCGCTGGGGCCTGGCATCGAAAACGCCGTCATCGCGATTGCCATCACGTCCTGGCCGCCCTACGCGCGCATCGCACGCGCCGAAACGCTGAGCATCCGCCAGGCCGACTACATCAGCGCCGTCAAGCTGCTGGGCGCCAGCCCGCTGCGCATCGTGGTGCGGCACGTGATGCCGCTGTGCGTGCCCAGCGTCATTGTGCGCATAACCCTAGACATGGCCGGCATCATCCTCACCGCCGCCGGCTTGGGTTTTCTGGGCCTGGGTGCGCAGCCGCCCATGCCCGAATGGGGCGCGATGATCGCCGCTGGCCGCGCCTATGTGCTGGACCAGTGGTGGGTGGCCGCCGCGCCGGGTGCGGCGATCTTCATCGTCAGCCTGGGCTTCAACCTGCTGGGCGATGGCCTGCGCGACGCGCTGGACCCGAAGGCCCTGTCGTGAGTACACCGCTGCTGACCGTGCAAGACCTGCGCGTGGCCTACCCGTCGCGTGAAGGGGGTTTGACGGAAGTCGTGCGCGGCGTCAGCTTCACGCTGGGTCGCGAGCGGTTGGGCATCGTTGGCGAATCGGGGTCGGGAAAAAGCCAGACCGGCCGCGCCATTCTTGGCCTGACCGCACCTGGCGGGCAGGTCAGCGCACAAACGCTGCAATTCAGTGGCATCGACCTGCTGCGCTGCCCCGCCGCGCAGCGCCGCAGCCTGCGTGGCGGGCGCATGGCGATGGTGCTGCAGGATCCGAAGTATTCGCTCAGCCCGGTGATGCGCATCGGCGCACAGATTGCAGAAACACTGCAGGCGCACAAACCTTGCTCATCTGCGCAGGCGGGCCAGCAGGTGCTGGAAGCGCTGGCCGCAGTCGGCATCGAAGACCCGCAGCGTGTCAGCCGGCTGTACCCGCACGAGGTGTCTGGCGGCATGGGCCAGCGCGCAATGATCGCGATGATGCTGATTGCCGGGCCGGAATTGCTGATTGCCGACGAGCCCACGTCGGCGCTGGACGTGACGGCGCAGTTGCAGGTGCTGGACATACTGGACCGGCTGGTGCGTGAGCGCGGCATGGGCCTGATCTTCATCTCGCACGACCTGCGCCTGGTCAGCACCTTCTGCGACCGCGTGCTGGTGATGTATGCGGGCCGTGTGGTGGAGGAGATTGCTGCAGCCGCGCTGCACAACGCCCGCCACCCCTACACCCGCGGTCTGCTGAATTGCCTGCCGCAGTTGGGTGCGCCGCGCCACCCGCTGCCGACGCTGGACCGCCGGCCCGAATGGTCGGCGTGAGCGCCACGCAAACCGGCATCGACGTGGCCGGCCTGCAGGTCGTCTTCGACGGCTTCGTCGCCGTCGATGGTGTGTCTTTCAGCGTCGCCCCGGGTGAAAGCTTCGGCATCGTCGGCGAATCGGGCTCGGGCAAGAGCACGGTGCTGCGCGCGCTCTGTGGCCTGGCGCCGCGCACGGCAGGCACCGTCAGGCTCACCGGTGCGGCGGTTGCCGTGGCACCCGGCAGCCCCGCCTGGCGGCGCCAGGTGCAGATGGTCTTCCAGGATCCGTACGGCAGCCTGCACCCGCGGCAGACGGTGGACCGCATCCTGGCCGAGCCACTGGCCATCCACGGCATCGGTAACGAGCAGCAGCGCATCGAACGTGCGTTGGACGAAGTGGGCCTGGGCACGGGTTTTCGCTTCCGCTACCCGCACCAGCTGTCGGGCGGGCAGCGGCAGCGTGTCGCCATCGCCCGCGCGCTGATCCTGGAGCCGCCGGTGCTGTTGCTGGACGAGCCCACGTCGGCGCTGGACGCGTCGGTGCAGGCTGAGGTGCTGAACCTGCTGGAGGCGCTGCGCGCGCGGCGGGCCTTGAGCTTCATCCTGGTCAGCCATGACCTGGCGGTGGTGACGCACCTGTGCCAGCGCCTGCTGGTGATGCAGCGCGGCCGCGCGGTGGAAACCGTGGCTGCGGCAGACATGGCGGCGCACCGGGTGCGCGACGGCTACACGCAGAGCCTGATGCGGGCCTCTGCAGGATTCAGGCGGGCTGAAGCCAGCGTGATCGGCACGGGAAGCGGATGAGCTGACGGGGGAATTCCGCCTTCTTTGCCGCATCCAGTTTGCGGCTGCGGCCGTAGATTGGCGGTTCCGATCCTTGAGGCTGACGCGCCGTGTTCAACATTTCCGACAGTGCCAGCACGTCCTGGTGGGACAGCGCACCTTGCTTCGTGATTGCAGCCGCACTGTGTCTGTGGGCTGCCGCGCCCGCCACCGCCGCCAGCGGCAAACTGCTGCTGACTGGCGGCGTCAGCAGCATCGACGGCGCTGCCGGCGGCGGCCTCACACCCTGGGCCGTAATTGGCAGTTACGCCACCACCGGCGAAGTGGGCGCCAGTGCGCACGTCAGCCGGCTGCGCACGCAGGACTATGGCCTCACCACCTTTGGCGCGGCGCTGGGCGTGTGGGACCGCTTTGAAGTCTCTCTGGCACGCCAGCGCTTTGACACAGGTGACACCGGCACGGCGCTGGGTGCACCGGGCCAGAAGTTGCAGCTGGACATCGTGGGACTGAAGCTGCGCGTGGCCGGCGACGCGGTGCTGGACAGCGACACGCTGATGCCGCAGGTGGCCGTCGGCATCGAGTCCAAGCGCACCGATGCCGGCATGCTGGCGCCGACATTGGCCGCTCTGGGTGCGGCCACGCGTGGCACCGATGTGTACTTGAGCGCCACCAAACTCTTCCTGGCCCAGGGCCTGCTGGTCAACGCCACGCTTCGATCGACCCGCGCCAACCAGAACGGCCTTTTGGGTTTTGGCGGCACGGCGCAGCAAAAGCGCAAGATCAAAGGCGAGGTGTCGGTGGCCTATCTGCTGAGCCGTCAATGGGCGGTGGGTGCGGAATACAGAGACAAGCCTGACAACCTGAACCCGTCGATCCTGGGCGCCGGGTTGAAAGAGCAAGCGTGGTCCGACGTCTTCGTGGCCTGGGCCCCTAACAAGAATGTGTCGCTGACACTGGCCTGGGTAGACCTGGGCCGCGTGGTGCCGGCATTGGCGCCCAAGCGCCAGACCGGCGCCTACCTGTCCACCCAGATTTCGTTCTAAGCCTTTTGGATCCACCATGAAAACCTGTGTGTTTGCTGCTGCTGCGGCGTTGTTCATCGGCCTGGCGCCACTGTCTGCGCGGGCCCAGACTGCAACCGCCACCGTGCCCGCCGCTGCCTCGTCCGATCTCTACCTCGCCTTCGGCGAACGCGCCGGCATTGCCACGCTGATGGACGACTTTGTGCTGCGCCTGAAGGCCGACAAGCGCACCGCGCTTTTTTTTGAAAAGACCAACATGCCCGAACTGGCGCGCGGCCTGACCGACCAGTTGTGCATGGTCTCTGGCGGCCCTTGCAAGTACACCGGTGTGTCCATGAAGCAGGCGCATGACGAACTGGACATCCGCCGCCGCGACTTCAATGCACTGGTGGAGGTGCTGCAGGACAGCATGGGCGCCAGGGGCATCCCCTTCCGCGCGCAGAACCACATGCTGGCGCTGCTGGCACCCATGCACCGCGACGTCGTGGCGAAGCCATGAAGGCCGCGATCTTCGCCACCGCCCTGGCCCTGGCAGTCGCTGCGGGCGCCGCGGGCGTCGCGCAAGCCGGCACGCTGTGGGTGCGCGTGATTGACCGCGCCGGTGAGCCCGTAGTCGGCGCCGCTGTCATCGTGCAGAGCACGGCCAGCCCCGGCGTCACCAAGCCGCTGCCGCCAGTGGAAATTGTCCAGCAGGACATGAAGTTCGTGCCCGCAGTGGCCGTGGTCACGCCGGGCACGGTGGTGCGTTTTACCAACCGCGACACCTTCGACCACCATGTGCGCGGCACGGGCGGCGCGGCCTTTGAGTACCGCATCGCAGGCACTGACACCCTGTTGAAAGACCCGTCGCGCAAGGACGCCAAGATCGCCCAGGTGGTGTTGCAGGCTGGCGCCGGGCCGGTCAACGTCGGGTGCTTCCTGCATTCCCGCATGGCCGGCAACATCTACATCAGCGAGTCGCCCTATTTCGGCGTGTCCGATGTCGATGGCCGGGCGCGCATCGATGTGCCCGACGGCGCGGTGACCGTGCATGCCTGGCACCCCCAGCAACTGCTGGAGCAGCCTGCCATGCAGGCCCAGGTGGTGGCGGGCACGCAGGGCCTGGACGTGGCGCTGAATTTCACACCGCGAAAGCGGCGTTGAAAGTGCGGCCGCTCAAGCCGCGCAAGTTGCTCAAGCAGCGCACGTCGCGCTCAATGCGCCTGGGCCAGCACACGCGCCCGCTTCCTGCGACAAACGATGAAGGGCGCGGGCTTGCAGTCCGGTAGGGGGTAGAGGCGCCGATGCCGGTGGCGCGCCAATCCCGCAACCGCATTAGCATCCACCGC
>JAYSYB010000373.1:0-4835 GCA_043716775.1 Rubrivivax sp. | reverse complement strand
GCGCGCGCATGTTGAGGATGGTGACGATGATGTTGATCGAGCCCATGATCGACGACGCACCCATGATGTGCAACGCGAAGATGCCGGCGTCCATGCTCGGGCCCATCTGAAGCGTCAGCGGCGCGTAGAGCGTCCAGCCTGCTGCCGGGGCACCCCCGGGCATGAAAAAGCTGCCGACCAGCATTGCCGCAGCCGGGATCAGCAGCCAGAAGCTCAGGTTGTTCATGCGCGCGAAGGCCATGTCCGCGGCACCGATCTGCAGCGGAATCATCCAGTTCGCAAAGCCCACGAAGGCCGGCATGATGGCGCCGAACACCATGATCAAGCCGTGCATGGTGGTGAACTGGTTGAAGAGGCCCGGGTTCACGAACTGCAGCCCGGGTTGGAACAACTCGGCGCGGATCGCCAGCGCCAGCACACCGCCCACCATCAGCATCGCAAAGCTGAACAGCAGGTACATCGTGCCGATGTCCTTGTGGTTGGTGGCAAACAGCCACCGCCGCCAGCCGTAGGGGTGGCCATGCGCATGATCATGGTCGTGCCCATGATCGTCGGGGTGGGCGTGACCGTGCGGGTCCAGAACTGCGCTCATGGTGCTTCCTTCTCTAACCGATTCTTAAGACTGATTACTTGCGCGCGGCAACGATCTCGGCAGGCTGCACCAGCTTGCCGGTCTTGTTGCTCCATGAATTCTTGGTGTAGGTGATGACGGCCGCGATTTCGGTGTCCGACAGCGACTTCCAGGCCGGCATGGCGCCGTTGTTGGCACCGTTGAGCAGGATGCCGATCTGCGCCTTGGCGTCGTCGCCCAACACAAGAGCACTGGCGTCCAGCGCCTTGATCGGGCCGGCGCCCTTGCCGTCGGCACGGTGGCAGGCGGCGCAGTTGGCGCCGTAGACCTTTTCGCCGCGGGCAATCAGCTCTTCGAGCTTCCATTCCCTGGCCGGGTCGTCGGCAGCAGCAGCCATTTCCTTCTTCTTGCCCGCCACCCAGGTGGCGTAGTCGGGTTGGCTGACCACCTTGACGTGAATCGGCATGTAGGCGTGTTCCTTGCCGCACAACTCGGCGCACTGCCCGTAGAAGTCACCGGTCTTGTCGGCCCGAAACCAGGTGTCGCGCACGAAGCCGGGGATGGCATCTTGCTTAACGCCCAGCGACGGCACCATCCAGGCGTGGATGACGTCGTTAGCGGTGGTGATGATTCGCACCTTGCGGTCGACGGGCACGACCAGCGGGTTATCCACCTTCAGCAGGTAGTTGTCGATGGGCGGCGGCTTGCCGCTGTTGGACATTTCGCGGTGCGTCACGTCCAGCGTGGCCAGGAAGTTGATACCTTCTCCTTCGCCCTTGAGATAGTCGTAGCCCCACTTCCACTGCATGCCGGTGGCCTTGATGGTCAGGTCGGCGTTGCTGGTGTCCTTCATGGCCACCACGGTGCGCGTGGCCATGGCACCCATGGCAATGACGATGAGCAGCGGCACCACCGTCCAGGCTATCTCCACCGCCACGCTTTCGTGGAAGTTGGCAGGCTTGTGGCCCACCGATTTGCGGTGCTTCAAGATCGAATAGAACATCACGCCGAAGACGGCGATGAAGATCACCAGGCAGACGATGAGCATGAAGTTGTGCAGCCAGTTCTGCTGCACGCCGATCTGCGTCATCGGCACCGGCAGGTTTAACTGGTTGACGCCCGGGCCGCCGGGCAGGTCATTCACCGCCTGCGCCGCACCGGCAAAGAGTGCCGCGCTCGTCGACACACACAAAAGGGACAACAGCGACAGGCGGCGCCAAAGTGAGGTCTTGGTCATCATCGTTTTTGCTTCAGTTCGATTCATTCTCGGGGCCCTGGCCAACGGGGGCCTGACGCAGCGGCGGTGTGAGTGTCTGGCGCAGCGTCTGGCGCAGGGTCTGCCGAAGTTCATGGGCAAACGCGCCGCGCAGTTCAGGCCGCAGAAAACGGCCCACCTGCACCCGAACGCCACGGCCGCGCAGTTGCACCAGCGAGCCCTGCCCGGCGGCAGGTTCCACCGTCAGCCAGTCGGCCGCCAGTTCGGTGTGCTCGACGCGGTTGCCGGTGCAGCGCTCGACACGCAGGCAGCGGCCCACGAGCGTGAGCGTTTCGCGGTCTCCGGCATGGCGCGCAAAGACCAGCATTGCCACGCCGACGGCCAGCAGTTCAAGTCCGGCAAAAGCCGCCACAAAAGGGGCGCCTTGCCAGAAGAAGAAGCCTGCGATCAAGCACGAGACGGCACACAACGACGCATACACCCAGGCAAGTTGCTGCGGCGTGATGGAGCAGTTGCGTTTGAACAGCCATTCGGTGCCCGGGGCATCGCCCAGTTCGGCGGCCGTCCCTGCTGTCAACAAACGCCGCCCGAAAACCGGGGCCGAGCGCTGGGCCTGTGGCCAGTGGCTGGGGACGAAGGTCGAAGTCATCGGGCGTGCGCGCTCGGAATGGAACTGGCGGGATGGCTGGCTGGGCAGATGCTGCTTGTCTCAAAGGATCGTCGCGGAAAACCTCGGTGCGACATCCTTGCCGGCAAACCTGCCAACAGCCTGAAATTCTAGCGCACCCCGGTGCGACCCTGACCCCGGCTCAGCCGCGCCGGCGGCCACTGCGCACCATGGCGCGCATGTCGTCCAGCGGCACCTGCGTCTGCGCGGCCAACCGCGGCCGTGGCGCGGGGCGGAAGGCGTGGCCATAGACCACTTCAAAGTCCAGCGCCACACGGCCGTCCGGCCCGGCGAGTTCAGCCAGCTGCGCCAGCAGCCGCTCGCGCCAGCGCGGCGTGTGCAAGCCTGGCGCGCGGCGCGGATCGACGTTTCCGCCAAGTTGCCGCAGCTCCGCCAGCAGCGCCTGCGGGGTGGCCCAGGTCAGCGTGAGGGTTTCCTGGTCCATCACCGGGTCGGCAAACCCGGCATGCACCAGCATGTCCCCGAGGTCGTGCATGTCCACCAGCGGCGCCATCGGCACGGGCCAGGCCTGCGCGGCGTAGAGACCGCGCAAGCCCTGCAGCGTGCCGGGGCCGAGGGTCGAAAACATCAAGAAGCCGTCCACCACCAGCGCGCGCTGCCAGGCCGCCATTTCTGCCTGCGGGTCCATCACGCCGTGCAGGCCCATGTTGGACCACAGCAGCTCGCCGGTGCCCGCCGCCACGTCTGCCGCGCAGACCGCAACCGCAGCGCCGTCGCGCCAGCGCGCGGGTGACCACCCGGGCTGCTGCAGCCCTGCGGCAGTCGCGTCGCGCCGTGCTGCGTCGCTCTCGATAGCCAGGCGCTGCGCCTGCGGGTAGGCGGTTTTGAGCACCGCCGCACTGTCACCCATGAAAGCGCCCCAGTCGAGGATGCGCGCGGGCTTCAGCCGGATCACCGGCAGCCTGTCCGCCATGCGGCGTGCCACTTCACCGTGCAGCCAGGGCGGTTGCGGCGCGCGCTGCAGGCGCCGCTGCACTTGGGCCAGCGCTACTGCGTCCAGCGGACGCCCTGCGCTGCGTTTGGGCTCAAACAATGGCATGGCGGCCAGTATATTGAGCCGATGCCGCGCCCTGACTTCCTAAGCCTCTGTGCCCATGCCCTCGCGCGGGTGCATGCGCCGAGCCAGTGCGAGGTCTGCCGTCAATGGTGCGGTGAGGGCAAAGAGGGCGGAAGCGCACTCTGCGCTGACTGCGTCGCGCGCTTTGCCACACCGCTGTCGCGATGCCGGCGCTGCGGCCTGCGCATGGGCCTGACCACACCCGCCTGCGGCGCCTGCCTGCGCGCGCCACCGCCCTTTGAGAACACCGTCTGCGTGGCCGACTACGGATTCCCTTGGGACCGGCTGATCGCCGACTTCAAGTTTGAAGGCCGCGCTGAACTGGCTGGGATGTTGGCGGCGCGCCTGCACGCGGCCTGGCTGCAAGCTCCCAGGCCGCAGGCGGGCACGCCTGTTGTCAGCCTCGTGCTGCCCGTGCCGCTGTCGGCCAACAGGCTGTCTGAGCGCGGCTACAACCAGGCCTGGGAACTGGCGCGCCGCGTCGCCGCACGGGCGATGCTGCCGGCGCGGCCCGACCTGTTGCAGCGCCCGTGGGACACGGCGCACCAGGCCGATCTCAACCGCGCCGCGCGCCAGCAGAACCTGCGCAGCGCCTTCATGGTGGACCCGCGCCTGCGGCCCGTGCTGGCGGGCCAGCGGGTGGCGCTGGTGGACGATGTCATGACTACCGGCGCCACCGTGCGCGAGGCCGCCGCCGTGCTGCTGCGTGCTGGTGCTGCAGCCGTGGACGTGTGGGTCATCGCGCGCACTGACGACCACAACCACGACGACTGAAGCGCATGTTCCACATCGTCCTCGTCGCACCCGAAATCCCGCCCAACACCGGCAACGTCATCCGGCTGGCTGCCAACACCGGCTGCATGCTGCACCTCGTCGAACCGCTGGGCTTCCAGATGGAAGACAAGCTGCTGCGGCGCGCGGGGCTGGACTACCACGAGTGGGCCGACGTGCAGCGCCATGCCAGCTGGGACGCGCTGGTGCAGCGCCACTTGCCCGACCCAGCGCGCTGCTTTGCTTTCACGACACGCGGGTCGCAGCCCTTGCACGCGGTGCGCCTGCTGCCCGGTGACTGGTTCGTCTTCGGCAGCGAGACTGCTGGCCTACCCGTCGCACTGCGCGACAGCTTTGCGCCCGCGCAGCGCGTTCGCCTGCCCATGCGGCCTGGGCAGCGCAGCCTGAACCTGAGCAACGCGGTGGCGGTGGCTGTGTTCGAGGCCTGGCGTCAGAACGACTACGCCGGCGGCGCGTGAGGATCCGCACCCGCACCCGCACCCGCACCCGCATCCGCATCCGCATCCGCATC
>JAYSYB010000372.1:0-4836 GCA_043716775.1 Rubrivivax sp. | reverse complement strand
GCGCCACGCCGGCCACCAGGTCCATCGCGCCGCCCATGCCCTTGACCATCTTGCCGGGAATCATCCAGTTGGCCAGGTCACCCTTGGCGCTGACCTGCATCGCGCCCAGGATCGACAGGTTGATCTTGCCGCCGCGGATCATCGCGAAGCTTGTCTCGCTGCCGAAGATGCTGCTGCCGGGAATGGTGGTGACGGTCTGCTTGCCAGCGTTGATGAGGTCGGCATCGACTTCATCTTTAGTCGGAAAGGGGCCGATGCCGAGCATGCCGTTTTCGCTTTGCAGCCAGACTTCGATGTCGCTGCGCACAAAGTTGGCCACCAGCGTAGGCAGCCCGATGCCGAGGTTGACGTAGTAGCCGTCGTGCAGTTCCTGTGCCGCGCGGGCTGCCATCTGGTCGTGTGTCCAGGCCATGATCAAACTCCCGCTTTCTCGGTGATCGTTCGTTTTTCGATGCGCTTTTCGGGCGTCGCGTTGAGCACGATGCGGTGCACGTAGATGCCCGGCAGATGGATCGCGTCGGGCTCCAGCGCACCGAGCGGCACGATCTCTTCCACTTCCACAATCGTCACCTTGCCGGCCATTGCGGCGGCGGGGTTGAAGTTGCGTGCGGTGAGGCGGAAGACAAGGTTGCCCGAGGTGTCGGCCTTCCAGGCTTTCACCAGCGACACATCGGGCACCAGCGCGCGCTCCATGACGTAGGTGTGGCCGTCGAATTCACGCAGTTCCTTGCCATCGGCAACGACGGTACCGACACCGGTGCGCGTGAAGAAGGCCGGGATGCCGGCGCCACCTGCGCGCAGCTTTTCAGCCAGCGTGCCCTGGGGCGTGAATTCGAGTTCGAGTTCGCCAGCCAGGTACTGGCGCTCGAACTCCTTGTTCTCGCCGACGTAGCTGGAGATCATCTTCCTGATCTGCCGCGTCTCCAGCAGCTTGCCGAGGCCGAAGCCGTCAACTCCGGCGTTGTTGGAGATGACTGTCAGGTCCTTGGCGCAGCTGTCGCGCAGCGCGTCGATCAGCGCTTCAGGAATGCCGCAGAGACCGAAGCCGCCGACGGCCAGAAGCTGGCCACTCTGGGTTACGCCAGCCAGCGCGGCAGCAGCACTGGGGTAAATCTTGTTCATGTGTTTTTGTCTCCAGCAGTCTTTGGGCAAGGGCCTTCGGCTTAGCGTGCAGCGTACTACGTTAGCCGTTAGGTAGGCAGTCCGTAAGATCGCTTAATACGAACTGCACGCTACCGCCATGCCCGACTCAGCCCCGGAACCCTCCGCCGCCGACCTGCCCACGCTGCAGGACGCACTGTCCCGCGTCTTTGCGCCCTGGGTGCAGGTGCTGGACTTGCAGATCGTGGAGACACAGAACGGCGAAATCACGCTCCACCTGCCGGTGACGCCGCACCACGTGCATGTGGGCGGCGTGCTGTGCGGCCAGACCATGATGGCCGCAGCCGACACTGCCATGGTGCTGGCCGTGATGACGCGCATCGGCGCCTTCAAACCGATGACCACCGTGCAGCTGCAAACCAGCTTCCTGCGCCCGGTGGCCGGTGACAGCGGGCATGCGCGTGTGGTAGCGCGCGTGCTGCGCCTGGGGCGCAACCTGGTGTTTGGTGAGATCGAACTCTTCAACGCCAAGGGCGAACTGGCGGCCCACGCCACCTGCACCTGCGCGCTGCTGTGATGGCCGCCACCAACCCAAGCGCGCTGGACTACCGCAGCGCCTTCGACCTCGCGCCGGTAGGCCTGGTGCTGTCGCGCCAGCGCCAGATGATCGACTGCAACCAGGAACTGCTGGCGATGTTTGGCGCCGATCGGGTGCAGATCATCGGCAGCTCTTTCGAGATCCTCTACCCCAGCGCCGACGAATACCAGCGCATGGGCCTGCGCATTGCCGCGCAGCTGGACAGCAGCGGCCGCTATGCCGACGAACGCGTGATGAAGCGCCTGTCTGGCGCATCCGCCAAGGACCCGGCGGGCCAGCTCTTCTGGTGCCACGTCAGCGGCCGCGCGCTTGACCCGGCAGACCCGCACAAGGCCGGCATCTGGGCCTTCGAGGACTTGTCCTCCAAGCGCGTCTTGACGGTTGATCTGACCCCGCGTGAACGCGAAGTGGCCGCGCTTCTGATCCAGGGCCTCACGAGCAAAGGCGTGGGCAAGCGCCTGGCCATCAGCCCACGCACGGTGGACGTGTACCGCGCGCGGCTGATGCGCAAGACGCACGCCGCCACCACCACAGAACTGGTGCACAAGCTGCTTCAGGGCAACGGCTAAACAGCTACTGCGCCCCTACCAGCGTATTGGACAAACCGTCCAAGCGGCCCCTAACATCCTTCGGAATCGCCATGGACACACTGACCCGCCTGCTCGACGCCACCACCACCGCGCTGGGCCCTTTGGTGCCGCGCGTCCTGGCTGCCTTGTCGATCCTGCTGGTAGCGTGGGTGGGCGCACGGCTGGTGCGCGCAGCGGCGCTGAAGGGCGGCGCCAAGGCCGGCATCGACGACCGGTTGCACAGCCCCGGCCTGGTCGCCACGCTGGCCGGTGTGGCCAGTGCGCTGGTGTGGCTGCTGGCGCTGCCGGCGCTCTTGGGCGCACTGGACCTGCAGGGCCTGCTGGTGCCCGTCAACGCGATGATGACGCGGCTGATGGGCTTTGTGCCGAACCTGTTCGGGGCACTTGTGGTGCTGGGCGTGGGCCTGCTGCTGGCCAACATCGTGCGCCAGATACTCACCGGTGTGCTGCGCGCCGCAGGGTCTGAAAAAGCAGCTGAGGCGCTGGGCCTCGGAACCGCGCTGGGCAAGGACGGCCTGGCCGGCATCGCCGGCAACGCCGTCTACGTGCTGCTGCTGCTGCCCACGCTGGTGGCCGCGCTGCAGCCGCTGGGGCTGGACGCCGTGACGCTGCCGCTGTCGCGCCTGCTGGAAACCGTCATCAGCCTGATCCCCAAGCTGCTGTCCGCGGCCATCCTCGTCGGCGTGGCGGCGTTGATCGGGCGCGCACTGGCCACGATGGCCAGCGCGCTGCTGTCGGGCATGGGGCTGGACACGCTGCCGGAGCGCCTGGGCGCAGCACCGCTGCGGCTGGCCGGCCGCACCCTGTCTGATCTGGGCGGCACGGCGCTGATGGTGGCAGTGGTGTCGGTGGCCATCACGCAGGCCAGCGAGATCATCGGCCTGCCGGTGCTGACGGCCATGTTGAGCAGCATGGGGGCAGCCATGGTGCGTTTGGGCGTGGCACTGTTGATCGTCATCGCCGGCCTCATCCTGGCGTCGATGGCAGCGCAGGCCACGCTGGCCCGCGCCCCGCGCAACGCGCCGCTGCTGGCACTGGCCGCCCGTGCCGCGATCCTCTTCTTTGCCGCCGCGCTGGCGCTGCACCAGGCCGGGCTGCCGGCAGAGATCGTGACCATCGCTTTCGGCGCCGTGGTGGGTGGCATTGCCATCGGCCTGGCGGTGGCCGTGGGCGTGGGCGGCGGCCATGTGGCCGCTCGGGTGCTGGACCGGCTGGCGCTGTCGTTTGAAGCGGCACCGCTGGCGCGAGACTCGTCAGAGCCGCCCTCAGAGCGCTGACCTGCTCGCCCCAGACGCATGCAAGCGCTGCGCCGCCTCTTTGAACGGCTGAGTCTGCCGTGGCAATCGATTGCGATGGCCGCGCTGGCCGCCACCACCCTGACCTTCTGCGCCTGGCAATGGGGGGGCCAGGAAGGGCGGACCCTTGCCTGGATGTGCGTCACCGCCTCCGTGGTGGCGTTGGCCAGCTCCTGGCCCGCCTGGCGCGCCGCACGCGCCCACGCAACGCTTGCCGAGTCTGCCCGCGCCCTGGTGCAAGAGGGCGCCGCCGACGACGCCAACCTGCCCTACCTGGCACCCAGTGAAGACCTTCACCACAGCACGCTGGCGCTGCGCCGCGTGGTGGACGTGGCGCGTCTGCGGCGCAAAGAGCTGGAAGCGCGCAACACGCAGCTGGGCCTGCAGCTGCTGTCGCGCACGCAGGAGCTGAGCACCCTGCAAGACCTGTCGATGGGCCTGTCGCGGCACACCGAAATCAGTGCGCTCGTCAACGAGGCGCTGGGTGCGCTGGAGAACACCCTGGCCTACTCCAGCGCGTCGGTCTGGGCCCGCAATGCGCTGGACCCGCAGCAGCCCGTGGTGCTGATGGGCTACCGCAGCCAGGACAGCGGCCTGACGGACACCGACGCCGCCGCGCTGACGGGGCTGCGCCTGTCGCGCGCCAACCTGCAGCGCTACGAACAGATCGAAACCGAAGGCCAGACCATCGTTGAAAACCGGCCGCGCCAGAGCCTGCTGTCATGGCTGTGGGCGATGGTGACGGACGATGCCCGCACGTCGCTGCTGTACCGAGGCACGCGCGCCTGGATGGCGGTGCCGCTGAAGGTGCGCGACCAGGTGCTGGGTGTGCTGCGCGTGGACCATGGCGAGCCCGACTTCTTCAGCCCTGAACGCGAACGCTTGCTCAGTGCCGTGGGCAGCCAGACCGCGCTGGCCATGCGCCACGCGCACCTGCTGGCGCTGCAGCGCGACATGGCCGTGACGGCCGAGCGCAACCGCATTGCACGCGACCTGCACGACGCCGTGTCGCAGACGCTCTTTGCCGCCAACCTGCTGGCCGGCACGCTGGCCCGTGCGGAAGGCATCGACGAAGCCACACGCGGCCAGGTGCAGACGCTGGAGCGCCTGAACCGCAGCGCGCTGGCCGAGATGCGCATGATGCTGTTCGAGCTGCGCCCTGATGCACTGCAAACGGTCCGCTTGCCCGACCTGTTGCAGCACGCCGTGGAAGCCCTGAGTGGCCGTGGTGGCGTCGAGGTGACCACCGACC
>JAYSYB010000371.1:0-4839 GCA_043716775.1 Rubrivivax sp. | reverse complement strand
TCAGTTCCCAGGCCAGCGCCTTGTTGGCCGCCGGTGCGCCGCGTGCAATGGCCAGGAAGGTGCCGCCATAGGCCGCGAAGGCGCCTTCGGGCAACTGCAGCGCGCGCCACTGGCCTTTGGTGGCGGGGGCCAGCCAGTTGCTGAGATGGCCAGCCAGCCAGGCGCCCGACAACTGCGTGGCCAGGGTGCCGCGCTTGAAGCCTTCGCTCCATTCGTTGCTCCAGGCCGAGACCTTGGCGTCGAGCTTGTTCTGGCGCACCTGGCGCGCCAGCTCGAAGGCGCGCACGAAGCGCGGGCTGGCCACCAGCACGCGCGAATCCTGGTCGAAGTACAGGCCCTCGCCGGGCTGGATGCCGGTGCGGATGGCAATGTCCTTGATGTCGCGTGCGTGCGCCAGCAGGTAGGCGCCGGTGACCTTCTTGATCTTCACGCCGGCGGTGACATAACTTTCCCACGACGCGGTGAGATCGGCGTCGCTGACGCCCGCCTTGGCCAGGATGTCGCTGCGCACCAGCAGCGTGCCGGGGCCGATGTCGGTGGGCGCGGCGACGATGGCGCCGCTGCGGCTGGTGGCCTGGCGCAGCGCATAGGGCACGTACTGCGCCTCAAAGCGGCGGATGTTGTAGGGCGCCTTGCTCAGGTCTTCAAGCCCGCCGCCCTGCGCGAAGCGGCCGACGTAGCCCACCTCCAGCGCCATCACGTCGGGCAGGTAGAAGCTGGTGGACAGCGCCGTCGTCATGGCGGTGTGGTGATCGGCGAACTGGCGGCTGACGACCTTGATATCGACCGTGGGGTGCCGCTTTTTCCAGGCGGGGATAGCAGCCTTGACGATTTCATCGACGGCTGGGAAGGCGGCCACGGTCAGCTGCTGCTGGGCGCTGGCCGGCACTGCCGCGATGCACAGCCAGGCCGCCCACAGGCCGGCGCAGATGCCGGCGCACAGCGGCGCTGCGCTGCGCCGCGCGCGGTGGCCTTGGTGGCCTTGGGGGTGCGTCTGTGCTGCGTCCCGCATGGGGTGGCTCCGTGTCGGCATCGCACGCTGGCGGCGGTGCCGGCGTTCTGCTCCACACCCTGTTGCCTTGTGGGTTCAGGGATTATGAAAGCGCTTTCACACTGTAGGGTCGTGACCCTCAGCTGTCAATCCAGGGTTAGTGCGGACCGACCTGCATCGGGCGCACCTCTGGCCCGGTCGTACGGCGCGTTGCAGCAGCGTGCGCCCAGTGCTCAGCGGCCGTTGCCAGCCTGGCGCGTCGACTCGCGAATGATGAATCGCGGTGCGGGCAAGGCCACCACCGGTGTGTCGCCCGCCAGCAGCTGCAGCATGGCGCTGGCCGCAATCTGGCCGAGCTCATACACCGGGTGGTGCACGGTGGACAGCGGCGGGATGGCATACAGCGCGCTGGCAATGTCGTCAAAACCCACCAGCGACACGTCTTCCGGCACGCGCAACTTTCGCCGGTGCAAACCGAGTGCCGCGCCCAGGGCCATCTGGTCGTTGGCGGCAAAGATGGCGGAGAAGGGCTCGCGGCTGTCGATCAGCTGCTCCAGCGCCATGCGGCCGCTTTCTTCGGTGTACTGGCCTGGCACCACCAGCGCGGGGTTGAAAGGCAGGCCTGCGGCTTGCAGCGCGGCGCGGTAGCCGCGTTGGCGGTCCTTGCCGTCGGGGTGACGTGGGTCACCGGTGATGAAGGCGATACGCCGGTGCCCCAGTTGCAGCAGGTGGTGGGTGGCCAGGCGGCCGCCCTCGAAGTTGTCAAAGGGCAGCGACACGAGGCCCGGCGCCTTCATGTTGCGCCCGGTCACCACCACCGGCAGCGCTTGCGCCAGCGCGGCCAGCGCAACTTCGCTCAAGCGGCCGGTGAGCACGATGATGCCGTCCACACGGCGCGACCGCAGCACGTCGATGGCCCGCGCCTCGGCCGCCGCATTCCAGTGGCCGCTGACAAAAAGCGGGCTGTAGCCGGCCTTGCTGAGCGCGTCTTCAATGCCGCGCAACGCGCCGCCGTAGAACGGGCTGTCGATGGACTGGGTCACCACGCCCACGCTCAAGGTGCGCCCGCCGGCCAGGCCGCGCGCCACCGGATTGGGCACGAAGCCCAGCGTGTCGATGGCATGGTCGACCGCTTCGCGCTTGTCGTCGCTGACCACGGCCGTGCCATTGAGGATGCGCGACACCGTGCTGGGCGACACCCCCGCGGCCTGGGCCACCATTTCAAGGGTGACCTTGGCTTCACCGCGGGCTGCAGCCGCAGCGGCTTTGCCCCCCCGCGTGGCCACCTTCGCTGCCATCTTGTTTTTCATGCCCGAGAGCCTTGCTGTTGCGCAGCGAGTCTAAGGCCTGGGTGACGTGGCAAGAGCGCGGCGGCTGCGCGGCGAACGGATCTTCGGCGCCCTGCCGTCAAGCCAGATCGAGCGCCCGTGACGCGCCCATGAAGGCCGGTGACTCGGGCGCATCGATGACCCAGGTGGGAATGGCGGCCAGATAGCTCTGGAAACGCCCCTTGCCTTCAAAGCGCTGCCGAAAAAGCGAGCCTTGCAGTTCGGGCAACAGGCGCGGCACGATGCCGCCGCCGATGTACACGCCGCCGCGTGCACCCAGAGTCAGCGCCAGGTTGCCCGCCACGCTGCCCAGGAAACTGCAGAACAGATCGACGGCGCGGCGGCTGGTTGCACAAGTGCCGGCGCGCGCGCCTTCAATCACCTGCACAGGCTCCAGCGTCTGCGCGGGCTGGCCCGTCAAGTGAGCGGCGGCTTGGTAGAGATTCACAAGTCCCGGCCCCGACAGTGCGCGTTCAGCCGATGCGTGACCAAAACGATCGCGCAGCCACGCCAGCACCGTGGCCTCTGCTGCATCGGCAGCGGCCAGCGTCACGTGGCCGCCTTCGCCGGAAATGGCCACACGGCCGCCGGTGTTTGATGGCAGCAAGCCCGACACGCCCAGGCCCGTGCCAGGGCCGATCAGCGCCTGCGGCGCGCAGGCTACCGCCTGTCCCGAGCCGATGCGTCGCAAGTTTGAGGCTGCCAGCGCCGGCAGCGAGAGCGCCAGCGCGGTGAAGTCGTTGATGACCACCAGCCGCTGCACACCCAGGTCTCGCTCCAGCTGGGCGATGGAAAAACTCCAGTGGTGATTGGTCATCTGCACGCGGTCACCCGTGACCGGGTTGGCGATGCCGATGGCCACACTGCCCGGCACCGGCAGGTTGTGCGCCTGCCGATAGCGGTGGATCGACGCCAGCAGCGTGGGCTCGTCCTGGCAGCGCTGACCCGCCACCGCCGTCAGCGGTGAGCCGGCCTGCGCCTGCCAGGCAAAGCGGGCGTTGGTGCCGCCGACGTCGCCCAGCAGGCGCGGGTACGGTGCCTGCGCCATCGGCGTCGTCCGCTTCATCGGCGGCAGTGCCTGCACGCCAGCATCAAGGCACGAAGTTCAGGTCGTCGAAGTACCAGGTGCCGCCACCACCCGCCGCGCCAGTGGTGCCGAAATTGAAGAAGATCGAAGCCTTGTTGTAGGTATAGCCCGGGTTGATGGCCGCTGTGCCCGCCGCTTGGTTGGCGAAGTTGAAAGTCAGCGTCTGCCAGGCATCGGCTGCGGTAGTCAGGGCTTCGGTTTCCACGCTCTTGGTCGGGTCGGCCGCGTCTTCGACTTTCAGGCGCACCGGCTTGCCGGCGGCCGGGGCATAGACACGCACGGTCATCGTCCTGGCGGTGGCTGTGAACGGGATCGTGGCGATGGACTGGTTGGCGCCCGTGGACACCGTGGTGCCGGCCCACAACTCGGCGGTGGCGCTTTTGATGACCTTGGCCACCTTGTTGGTGCCGCCTGCCGGGTCCACCACCACGGTGGCGTCTTCGGCACCGCCGAAGCCCGTGAGGGTGTAGGTGACGGCGCTGTTGTCAAAGGTCACGGGCAGGCCCGTTGTGGTGCCGCCACCACCGCCGCCGCCGGAAGCCGCTGCCGTGGGATAGCTCAGGTCCTCGAAGTAATAGGTCCTGGCACCGCCGGCCGCAGCACCGGTGGTGCCGAAGTTGAAGAAGATCGACGCCTTGTTGTAGGTGGAGGCCAGGTTGAGTGCGGCGGTGCCCGCTGCCTGGTTGGCAAAGTTGAAGCTCAAGGTCTGCCAGCCGGCGGCCACGGTGGTGGTGGCTTCGGTTTCCACGCTCTTGGTCGGGTCGGCCGCGTCCTCCACCTTCAAGCGCACGGGCGTGCCGGCGGTGGGTGACCAGACCCGCACGGTGATGGTCTTGTTGGTGGCCGTGAAGCCGATCGTCGCGATGGCACTGTTGGCCCGGTTCGACACCGTGGTGCCGGCCCAGAGTTCGGCAGTCGCGCTCTTGATGACGCGGGCTACCTTGTTGGCGGCGTTCGTGGGGTCAGGCTGGACGCTGGAGTCCTCGGCGCCGCCAAAGCCCGTGAGCGCGGGTGCAGTGGCCTCGTCCATCGTGATCGTGGTGGTCGTCGCGGTACCGCCGCTGCCCCCGCCTGCGCTTGGGCAGGCGACGACGAAGGTGCTGCCGCTGAAGGCCAAGTCGTCCAGGTAGTAGGTCTTCGCGCCGCCCGCAGCAACGCCAGTGGTGCCGAAGTTGAAGAAGACCGAGGCCTTGTTGTAGGTGGTGGCCAGGTTCAACGCGGCGGTACCCGCAGCCTGGTTGGCAAAGTTGAAGCTCAGCGTCTGCCAGGCGTTGGCAACGGTGGTGGTGACTTCTGTTTCGACCGACTTCGTGCCGTCGGCCGCGTCTTCCACTTTCATGCGCACGGGGATGCCTGCGGTGGGCGACCAGACACGCGCCGTCACCGTGGTGCGCGTAGCCGTGAAGGGCAGCGTCACGATGGCGCTGTTGGGG
>JAYSYB010000038.1:0-23005 GCA_043716775.1 Rubrivivax sp. | reverse complement strand
GCAGGCGCAGCCACGGGTCCTGGCGGTGCCGCTCCCATAGCGTCCACGCGGCGCCCAGCAGGCTGGCGGCCACCAGCAGCGCGATCAGGACATAGGTCAGGTCTTCCCAACTGGGGGACTCAAAGCCCAGATTGCGCAGCAAATCCAGCTGTTTGGTTTGCGAATAGTTCAGCACCCACTGGTTCCAGCGGTTGTTGACGGTTTCCAATGCCGCACGCATCTGCGCGGCGAAGGCCGGGCTGATGCTGTTCATGGCGCCTGCCACCAGGCCCGGCGGAGGGCGCAGGCTGTGGCCGCGCTGAACGCGGTCGGGCGCCACAGCGGCTGTCGGGTCGATGCGTACCCAGCCGGTGCCGGCCTGCCAGATTTCTGCCCAGGCGTGGGCGTTGCGCTGGCGCACGACGACATAACCGTCCTGCAGATCGGGGTCGGCACCCTGGTAGCCGGTGACCACGCGCGCCGGCACGTCCATGGCGCGCATGACGACAACGAAGGCGCTCGCGTAGTGTTCGCAGAAGCCCAGTTTGCGGTCGAGCCAGAAGTCGTCGATGGCATTGCCGCTGTAAGGCCCGGGCTCCAGCGTGTAGGTGTAGTCGCCGCTGCGGATGTGCGCCAGCACGGCGTTGGCCAGCGTGCGCGCATCGGCGTTCTGCAGCGCTGGTTGCTGGCGCAGCTGGGCGGCCCACTGCAGCGTGCGCGGGTTGGCATTGGGCGGCAGATCAACCAGGTCGCGCAGGCCCAGCACGTCCTGCTGCGGGCCGTGGCGGTGGCTGAGCCAGGCGTTGACTTCGACGCGCTGGCGTTCCTGCAGCGGGCGGTCGGTCTGCCACTGGCCGTCGCTGCGCAGCGTCAGCATCCAGCCTTCTATGCGCGGCGCGCTGTCGGCGCGGTCGGGTGTCATCTCCAAAAGTGGCAACAGCGGCAGCTGGCTCGGCTCCAGAGTCATCTCGTAGCGCAGTGGCGCCCCAAGCAGTTGAAGCTCTAGCCGCGGCCTTTGTGCGGCGGGAAAGTTGGGCACCAAACGCGTCCAGTCGCGGCCGTCGAAAGTGCTCAGCACCGGACCGCGGAAGTAAAGCTGCTCGGGCTGCGGCACGGGGCCGAAGAAGCGCAGGCGCAGGGCCACGGAATCGTCCTCGGCAATTGACGCCACGCCGCCCAGCCGCATGCTGCCCGACAAGCCCGTGCGGCCCACCGCGTCTTGCGGCAAACCCCACAGCGGGCCAATGCGCGGAAACAGCATGAACATCACCAGCATCACCGGTACCGCCAGCAAAGCCGCGCGCGCCGCCACCGCGCCGGCGCGCAAGAGCGGCGGCCGGCCCACCGGCATGTGCGCCAGCACGAGTGCCGTCAACAGGCCCCACACCGACACCAGCAGCCACAGGCCCGTGGCCAACGACTGCGAATACAGAAAGTGCGTCAAGACCAGAAAGAAGCCCAGGAAAAACACCACCAGCGCGTCGCGCCGGGCGCGCAGTTCCAGCGTCTTCAGCGACATCAGCACCACGAGCAGCGTGATGCCGGCTTCCTTGCCCAGCAGCGTGCGTTCAGCCCACAGCGTGAGGCCACCGGCCAGCACGAGGATGGCGCTGATGAGCCAGCGGTTGGGCAGCGCGGACGCCGCCAACGCGAGCCGGGTGCGCCAGCCCAGCAGACCCACCGTCATGGCCGTGCAACACAGCGGCAAATGCAGCAGGTGCGGGGCCACCGTCCAGCCGATGACAGCCATCTGGAAGAGGGTGTCGCGGGTGTCGCGCGGCAGGTGGGCTGCGCGTTCGCGCAGCGTTGAAATCATGGGTGCCACAACGCCAGCAAGTCCAGCGCCGCGCGGCGGTGCGTTTCGCCTTGCTGCGGCGCCAGGTCGCGCCCCGGCAATCGCAGGCCGCAGTCCAGCCCTTCGCGGTCTGCGAACAGGACCCAGGCCGCCATGCGCGACAGGCGGTGTTCGGTGTCGGCCCCGGCGGTATCGGTCCAATCGAGCCACAGCGCGCGGCTGGCGGTGCCGGCGGTTTCACGGCTCACCAACTCACCGCTGCGGGCCACCTTCTTCCACACCACCTGGCGCATGGTGTCGCCACGGCGCCAGGGGCGCACGCCGTCGAGTTCACTGCCGCTGCTGCGCGGGCTGTGGCGTTCGTCCCCTGGCGTGGCGGCCGCCTGCGGCAGCGGCGGTGCGGGCTGTTCGGGCCGCGGCCATGCCAATGCCCGGGCGGCAGGGCGCCACACGGTCCAGGCGCGGAAGAGGCCGAAGGGAAACATCGTTTCCAGCACCAGCACCGGCACCGCGTGCCAGCCGCGGTGCGGTGGCACGAAGCTCAAGTGCGCGCTGGTCTGGCCGCCAGCGGGTGCGTCGCACCAGGCAAAACTGCTGCCGAAGGCCGCGCGATCCTCAAAACGCAAGGCCAGCCCGTGGCGCTCGCGCCCGGGGTTGGTCAGCACCACTTCCAGCCGTGCCGGGTCACCTGCAAAGACCGAAGGCACTGGCCGCAGGTGCAGCGTCATGCCGCGCAGGTTGGCGTGCGTGAGGTGCATCGACACGATGCCGGTACCGGTCAACAAGAACGTCAGCGCGAAGCCCAGGTTGAGCTGGTAGTTGATGGCCGCCAGTAGCATCACGATGAGCGTGCCGGCAAACAGGAAGCCGGCCCTGGTGGGCAGGATGTAGACGTTGCGCTGGCCCAGCAGCCAGCTGTCGGTGTGCGGCAGCCGCGCCTGCCACCAGCGGCGGAATTGCGCGCGCGGTGTCCACGCGGTCAAGGTGTTGCCGGCAACCACCGTGGTCACGGTATCGGCGTGGCCTCAACCATGGCGCGCACTTGCTCGACCGGCCCGCGACCAGCGCCTGCCACCGGTACCAACCGGTGCGCGATGGCCTGCGGCAGCACGGCCTGCAGGTCGTCTGGCGCCACGTAGTCGCGGCCGCCCATCAGCGCGCGCGCCTTGGCCACGCGCAGCGCGGCCATACCGGCTCGGGGCGACAGGCCTTGAACAAACCACGCGCCAGACCGGGTGGCGGCGATCAGCGCCTGCAGGTAGTCCAAAAGCGGCGGTGCAGCGCGCACGTCCAGCACCTGCAGCTGCGCGGCCTGCAGTTCAGGCGGCGTCATCACCGGCTGCAATTGCATCGCGGCATGGCGCCGGTCGCCGCGCTGAAGCAGTTCACGTTCGGCCGCGCGGTCGGGGTAGCCGAGCGTGATGCGCAGCAGAAAGCGGTCCAGCTGGCTCTCTGGCAAAGGATAAGTACCCAACTGGTCACTGGGGTTTTGCGTGGCGATGACGAAGAAGGGCTTGGGCAGCGCACGGGTTTCGTTTTCCACCGACACCTGCTGCTCTTCCATCGCTTCCAGCAGCGCGCTTTGCGTCTTGGGGCCGGCGCGGTTGATCTCGTCCGCCAGCAGCACCTGCGCAAACACCGGGCCGGGGTGGAAGACGAAGGCGTCCTTCGCTCGCTCAAAGACACTCACGCCGATCAAGTCGCTGGGCATCAGGTCGGCGGTGAACTGCACACGCCGGAAGTCCAGCCCCAGCGACACTGACAGCGCGTGCGCCAGCGTCGTCTTGCCGACCCCCGGAACGTCTTCGATCAGCAGGTGGCCAGCCGCCAGCAGGCAGGCAATGCAGTCTTCGATCTGCGGGCGTTTGCCGACAACGATCGTGCTAATCTGGTCAGCCAGCCGCGAGAGCTGGCGCGTGAGGCTTGCGTCCATGCGGCAGACCTTACCCGATAAGCAGGGGGCATGATTCAGCGATGAGCACAGCGTTTTACAGCCATTCAGACTGCCGCGGCCACGACATGGGCGCCGGCCACCCCGAGTGCCCGGCGCGGCTGGACGCCATCACCGACCACCTGCTGGCCACCGGCCTGGACGTGGCGCTGGACTACCGCGACGCCCCCGTGGCGACGCTGGCACAGTTGGCGCGCGCCCACAGCTCCAACTACGTGGGCGAGATCGAAGACCTGCTGCAGCAGGTGCAAGACGATGGCAACCCGCGCGCGCTCGACCCCGACACGGTGGCCGGCCCTGGCACGCTGGCGGCCGCACTGCGCGCTGCGGGTGCGGCCGTGGCGGCCACCGACGACGTCATCAGCGGCCGCGCCAGCAACGCCTTCTGCGCCGTGCGCCCACCCGGCCACCACGCCACGCGCGACAGCGCCATGGGTTTTTGCTTCTTCAACAACGTGGCCGTCGCCGCGCGCCACGCGCTGGACGTGCACGGCCTTCAGCGCGTGGCCATCATCGACTTCGACGTCCACCATGGCAACGGCACCGAAGACATCATTGCTGGCGATGAACGTGTGCTGATGTGCAGCTTCTTCCAGCACCCGCTGTACCCCCACAGCGGTGGTGTGCCCAAGGGCACCAACATGGTCAACGTGCCGGTGGCGCCATACACACGCGGCCCAGCCGTGCGGCAATTGATTGCCGACATGTGGCTGCCCGCTCTAAATGCATTTGCGCCGCAGATGGTTTTCATCAGCGCTGGCTTCGACGCCCACCGTGAAGACGACCTGGGCCAGATGGGCCTGGTGGAAGACGACTACGCCTGGATCACGCGGGAGCTGCTGCGCGTGGCGCGCCAGCACGCGCAAGGCCGCATCGTGTCGTGCCTGGAAGGCGGCTACGCGCTGGACGCGCTGGCGCGCAGCGTGGCCGCGCACTTGCGCGTGCTGGCCGGTGTCGATTGACGCTTTTTGAAGCCGTACCCCTGACCCCATGAACCTCACTTTCTCGGCCGCAGAGTTCGGCCGGCTGACCCGCGCGCTGCTCAAGCCCTCTGCCCTGATTGAGCTGGCCATCTTCTTCGGCTGTCTGCTGCTGGCCTGGGGGGTGGTGCGGTTGCTGCGCGGCGCCAAGCCGACGCCGGGTTCGACGTGGTTTGGCGACCGCATCATCGACGGCGCGCTGTTCCCGGCCCTGGCGCTGTTGCTGGCACTGCTGGCGCGTTGGCTGCTGTCCAACTTCTGGCACGACGCGCTGACCATCGCCGTCTTCAAGCTCGTGGTGCCGATCCTGACGTCGCTGGCCGTCATCCGCCTGACGGTGCGGGTGCTGCACGTGACCTTTCCTGACTCCGCGCTGATGCGGGTGGTGGAGCGCAGCGTGTCGTGGCTGGCCTGGATTGCCGTGGTGCTGTGGATCACCGGCCTGTTGCCGCTGATGCTGCAAGAGCTGGACAGCATCACCTGGAAGTTAGGCGGCGCCCAGGTGTCGGTGCGCAACATGCTGGAAGGCGCCATCAGCGCGGTGCTGGCCTTGCTGCTGGCGCTGTGGGTGAGTTCGCTGTTCGAGGCCCGCTTGCTCAGGGGTGCCACCGACAACATCAGCATCCGCAAGATGGCGGCCAATTCGCTGCGGGCGCTGCTGCTGCTGGTGGGCATGATGTTCGCGTTGTCGGCGGCTGGCATCGACCTTACGGCGCTGGGTGTGCTGGGCGGCGCACTGGGCGTGGGCATCGGCTTTGGCCTGCAGAAGCTGGCAGCCAACTACATCAGCGGCTTTGTCATCCTGGCCGAACGCAGCATGCGCATTGGCGACATGGTGAAGGTGGACAACTTTGAAGGCCGCATCACCGACATCAGCACCCGCTACACCGTGATCCGCGCGCTCAACGGCCGCGAGTCGATCGTGCCGAATGAAATGATGATCACGCAGCGCGTCGAGAATTCTTCGCTGGCTGACCCCCATGTGCAGATGAGCACTGTGGTGCAGGTGGCTTACGGCACCGACCTGGACGTGCTGATGCCCAAGCTGTGCACCGCGCTGGCGGCGGTGCCGCGTGTGGTGGCCGAGCCGGCGCCGGTGGTGCTTCTGTCGGCCTTTGCAAGCGACGGGCTGGAGCTGACGCTGGCCTTCTGGATCGCCGACCCGCACAACGGCCAGGGCAATGTGCGCTCAGTCGTCAACCTGGCGGTGCTGCGGGTGCTGGATGAAGCCGGCGTCGAGATCCCGTTTGCTCAGCGCGTGATGTGCGGCTGGCCGGCTGCGGGCCCGGCACCGACGCTGGCTGCGTCACCCTGACGGCGCACCCATGCAGCCGTCTCGCTGGGTGGCCCAGGCGGGCAACCCCAGCTTCCCGCAGTCGCCGATGGGCAGTGGCGGCAGATGCGGTCTGCGGCAGCTGCCGGTGCTTGACACCGCTGCTACCCTGATCAGATGCAGGCCTTGACTTTTCGCAAACAGCGCATGCCGCGCCGGCAGGCGTGGATGCTGGTCGCGATGCTCGGCGTTGTGTTGCTGGCGGCTCAATGGCTGTCGCTGGTGCACCGCGTGGACCACGCACCCGGCCTTGCCGCTGGCGTGCAAGCAGAGCACTGGGACGGGCACGCGCCGGGCGGCGCGAGCTGCCAGCTGCTTGATCACCTGGGCCTGACGGACGCGCTGCCTGGCTTGATCTTGTCGCTGCCAGCGGTGCCCTGCGCCGACGGCATGCCAGCGGCGGTGCTGCGCTCGGTGGGGCACCGCCCCGCGCCGTCGGCCTTCCTCGCCCGCGCGCCGCCACGCGCCTGAAGGCGCGCCGGGGTGTGTGACGCCAGGCGCCCCTTCAACAACCTGAAAACCTCCCCGTCGCCGGCTGCAAGGCCGCGCCGGTCCGCGTGTTTCGTTGTGCTTGCGCAGTTTTTGCGCCGCACGGTTGTCTTGGCCAGGAGTTTCCATGACCTTTTCATTCCCTCTGCAGCGCGTTGCCGCCTGCACCGCGCTGCTGTGCAGCACTTTTGTCTCCGCGCAAGAAACCGTTGTCATCACCGGCAACCCGCTGCGCCGCGAGCGCGGCGCAGAAGCCGCCAGCAGCTTGGTCGGCGACGCGCTGGCCGCGCGCCGTGCCAGCACGCTGGGTGAAACGCTGGACGGCCTGCCTGGCGTGTCCGCCAGCGGTTTCGGGCCCAATGCCAGCCGCCCCGTCATCCGCGGGCTGGACGGCGACCGCGTGCGTTTGCTGGACAACGGCGGCGCGGTGATCGACGCGTCCACCTTGAGCTTCGACCATGCAGTGGCCACCGACCCGCTGGTGGTGGAGCGCATTGAAGTACTGCGCGGGCCGGCTGCCTTGCTGTATGGCGGCAACGCCACGGGCGGCGTCGTCAACACGGTGGACAACCGCATCCCGCGCGCGGCCATCACGGGCCTGGCGGGCCGCGCGGAAGTGCGCCTGGGCGGCGCGACCCATGAACGCTCGGGTGCGGTGGTGCTCGATGCGGGCACGTCAAACGGCTTCGCCTGGCACGCCGATGTGGTGGGCCGCCGCAGCAGCGACCAGCGCACGCCGCGCTACACGCCCACCGTGGACGGCGCCGCGCTCGACCCGAGCGAGCGCGTGCGCAATTCCGCCGCCGACAGCCACAGCGCGGCGCTGGGCGCCGGCTGGGTGGGCGACAGCGGGTACTTGGGTGCATCGGTCGATGCGCTGCGCAAGCAGTACGGCGTCACGGCCGAGCCCGATGTCCACATCAAGCTGCAGCGCAACCGCTTGGCGCTGGCCGGTGAACGCCGTTTCGGCAGCGGCTTCATCCGCAGCCTGTCGCTGCAGGCCAGCAGCACGCGCTACCAGCACGAGGAAGTCGAAGGCAATGGCGACGTCGGCACGACCTTTTCCAGCCGTGGGCAGGACATGCGGATGGAGTTGCGCCACGCGCCCGTGGGCGGTGTCGAAGGGGTGTGGGGCCTGCAGAGCGACACGCTGAACTTCCGGGCCTTGGGTGCAGAGGCTTTTGTGCCCAGCACCCGCACCCGGTCACAGGCCGTGTTTGTGCTGGAAGAAATGGCGCTGAAGGCCGTGACCTTCAGCGCCGGCCTGCGCGTTGAACAGGCGCGCGTCACGTCCGACGGCGATGCACCGGCCGCGGCCACGCAGCGCTTTGGCAGCGCGGCCTCAAGGCGCTTCCAGCCCAAGAGCTATTCCTTCGGCGCGCGGGGCGACATAGCGCCAGGCTGGCAGGTGCTGGCCACCGTCGGCCACACCGAAAGGGCGCCTGCCTACTACGAGCTCTACGCCAACGGTGTCCACCTGGCCACCCGCGCCTATGAGCGCGGTGACCCGCAGCAGGCGCTGGAACGCAGCCGCCAGACAGAACTGGGCCTGGCCTGGCGCAGTGACAGTGGCAAAGGCGCGCACAGCTTCAAGGCCAATGTCTTCGAGACCCGATTCGCCAACTTCATTGCGCTCGATGCCAGCGGCGTGGACATCGCCGTCGCTGGCGCACCCGGTGACCCGCCCACGGTGCTGCCCGAATACCGCTTCACGGGCGTGCGGGCGCGCATGCGCGGCCTGGAAGTGGAGGGCCGCGCGCGGCTGTTGTCTGGTGTGATGTCTGGCGCCCTGCACGTTGATCTGACGGCCGGCCTGGACCTGCTGCGTGGCGACAACTTGAGCCGTGGCGAACCCTTGCCGCGCCTGTCACCACAGCGCCTGCGCGTGGGCGTGGAGGGCGGCACCGCTGGCTGGCATGCGGGCGCAGCGCTGCGCCGCGACGCACGCCAAAGCCGCGTCATCCGCAACGACACACCGACCGACGGCTTCACGATGCTGGACCTGTGGGCACGCGGCCAACTGGCGGCGGACGGCCGCCTGGGTTGGTACGCCAAGCTCGGCAACGTGGGCAATGCGCTGGGCTACAACGCGGTGGCGGTGGCCACCATTCGGGGCCTCGTGCCGCTGCCGGGGCGTGCGCTGTCGGTGGGGGTCAACGCGCGCTGGTGAATGCCCAGCCGTGGGTGCGCGATCAGGGTGCGAGCCGTTCGCGCAGCCAGCCGGCGCCGTCCTCACCGTCATTCAGCCGGGCATTCACCCGGTCACTCACCCGGTCACTCACTCGGCCATTCAGCCGATAGCGCAGCCGGTCATGCAAGCGGCTCTTTCGCCCTTGCCAGAATTCCCAGCGGTCCGGCACCAGCCGGTAGCCGCCCCAGTGCGGCGGCCGTGGTGGGTTCAGGGCGTGCAGCGCGGCGGCCTTGGCGGCGCCCGCCACCAGCACCGCGCGTGAAGCGATGACGCGGCTTTGCGGCGACGCCCAAGCGCCCAGGCGCGAATCCAGCGGGCGCGTGGCGTAGTAGGCGTCGGACTCATCAGCAGACGTCTTCTGCACGCTGCCTTCGATGCGCACCACCCGTTCCAGTTCGACCCAGTGGAACTGCAGCGCGGCCACGGGCCGGTGCGCAAGCTCCAACCCCTTGCGGCTTTCGTAGTTGGTGTACCAGACGATGCCGCGCGCGTCGTAACCCTTGATGAGCACGATGCGCGTCGAAGGCCGGCCGTCGGCGCCCACCGTGGCCAGCGTCATCGCATTGGGTTCGGGCAACTGGGCCTGCAGCGCTTGGTTGAACCAGCGCTGAAACTGCGCCAGCGGGTCGGCCGCTGAAGCCGATTCGTCCAGCTCGTCCTTTTCGTAGCTCTTGCGCAGCGCGGCGATGTCCATGGTGCAAGTGTAGAAGCGCAGCCGCGCGGCGCCTGCACACGCTGAAACTCGACGAAACCGCCCAGCCCGAGCGTGCATGTGACCGTGTCCGTTGGGGAGCATCCCTTACGTGGAAGGCCGTAAGTGAACGTCCCACTACCTGCAGCCGGGTGGCGTCGCCATTCTTGCCGCTCAGGAGGACAGGCCCGCACCTTAGAACGGGCACCCGACAACCATGCGCATCCGTCCCACCATCATCGTGCCGGCCGCCGGCCGTGGCAGCCGCTTCGGCGGCCCGCTGCACAAGCTGGAGCAGCCCTTTGAGGGCGGCACGGTGCTGGGCGCCACAGTGCGCCGTGCCATTGAAACCCAGCTGCCGGTGCTGGTGGTAACGACCGCCACGCTCGCGCCCCTGGTGGCCCGGCAACTGGCCACGCGTGACATCCTCGTGCTCAGCAGCGGCGAAGCCGCACGCGGCATGGGCTACACCATCGCCGCCGGTGTGGCCGAAAGGTCTGGTGCGTCGGGCTGGATCGTGCTGCCGGGCGACATGCCGCTGGTGCGCCCCGACACGCTGCTGGCCGTGGCCACGGCGCTGGAGCAGCACCCGGTGGTCTATGCAGAGTACCGCGGGCGCCGTGGCCACCCAGTGGCTTTTGCAGCCGAGCTGTACTCGGAGCTGATCCTGCTGGACGGTGACGACGGCGCGCGGCGCGTGGTGGCGCGCTACCCCTCGCATGGCCAGGACGTGGACGACCCGGGCGTGCTGCTGGACGTGGACAACGCGGCCGACCTGGACTTGCTGCGCGCCAGCGCCGCTGCGCAGCCCGCAGCCGGCTGAAACTTCAGGCGTTCACCACCGCTTCACAGCAAGCCTTGCTGCTGCGCCAGCGCCATCAGGCGCTCAATTTCCCGGTCATGCACACCGCGTTCACGCAAGGCGTGCGCAGTCTCCGCCAGATACTGCAGCGTTGTGCCGTAGCGGCCGCGCGCGTGGCGCAGGATGTGCGTGACTTCGGGGTCCGGCAAGCGCGGCAGGCAAGCTTCGCTGCGCCGGCTGAGGGTGAAGGCCAGCGCCTGCACGGGGCCGTGCGCAGTCTGGCAGCGCAGCAGGCGGGCGTCGTAGACGCCGGTGGGCATCTCGCGCGCCCACAGGCGGTCGAGTTCGGCTTCGGCGTTTTCTGGTCGCAGCCGGTAGACCACGCCGCGGCAAGCGCCACCGGGCAACAGCGCAAACACCAGGCCCGGCTGCTGCGGCGTACCGCGGTTGACGCGCGAGCGCATGCGCAACGCGCGGTGCCAGCCCCGCAGCAGCGCGCTGCGGTGTTCTGCGGCGTCAAATTCAGGGCGCCAGATCAGCGACGCGTAGCCGAAAACCCAGCGTTCCTTGCTGCCCTGCCAGGCCGTGCGCAAACGCTGCAGTGCGGCGCCGGGGTCGCGCAGGATCAGTTCGGGGGCGATCGGGTGATTCACTGCCCGCAGCATCGCATGCCCCGTGCAAAACACTTCGGATGATTTGACGATGTAACCCGGTTACTCAATAATCGCAGTCATGGTTACAAGGCGATCCGGCATGAACAGCGTCCTCCTCGACGTCACCCGAAGAATTACCGAACGTAGCGCGCCAACTCGGCTCGCCTACCTGGCGCGCATCACGCGCATGGCAGGCCGCGCACCAAGGGTCGATCGCATGGGCTGCGCCAATGTCGCGCATGCCTTTGCCGCGCTGCCGGCCAGCGACAAGTTCCGCGTCGTTGCCGACAAGGCACCGCACATCGGCATCGTCACGTCGTACAACGACATGCTGTCGGCGCACCAGCCGTATGAAGGCTATCCGGCACTGATCCGCGAAGAAGCGCGAGCCCACGGCGCCACGGTGCAGGTGGCGGGCGGCGTGCCGGCCATGTGCGACGGCGTGACGCAGGGTCTGCCCGGCATGGAGCTGAGCCTCTTCTCCCGCGACACCATCGCCATGGCCACGGCCGTGTCGTTGAGCCACGATGTGTTTGACGCCGTGCTGCTGCTGGGCGTGTGCGACAAGATCGTGCCGGGACTCTTGATCGGCGCCTTGCACTTCGGCCATCTGCCGTGTGTCTTCGTGCCCGCAGGGCCGATGAGCACGGGGCTGTCCAACAACGCCAAGAGCCAGGTGCGCGAACAGGCGGCACAGGGCCTGGTGGGCCGCGACGCGCTGCTGGCCGCCGAGAGCGCGGCGTACCACGGCCCCGGCACCTGCACCTTTTATGGCACCGCCAACAGCAACCAGATGCTGCTGGAAGCGATGGGTTTGCACGTGCCCGGCGCGGCCTTCGTCCACCCGCATGCGGGCCTGCGCGAGGCGCTGACGCGTGAAGCGGTGCGGACGGCGCTCGCCATCACGTCGCGCGGTGAGCGCTTCACGCCCATCGGCCGGCTGGTCGATGAAAAAGTCATCGTCAACGCGATGGTGGCCTTGCTGGCCACCGGCGGCAGCACCAACCACCTGATCCACTGGGTGGCCGTGGCGCGCGCGGCCGGCATCGTCATCGACTGGACCGACTTTGCAGAGCTGTCCGCCACTACCCCCTTGTTGGCCCGCGTGTACCCGAATGGCAGCGCTGACGTGAACCAGTTCCAGGCCGCTGGCGGCCCCGGCTTTGTGCTGCGCGAATTGATGGACAGCGGTGGCCTGCACGGCGACGTGGCCACGCTCAGCGGGCGCGGCATGGCGGCGTACACCGAGGTGCCCATGTTGAACAGCTCGGGCTTGTGCTGGACGAGCCTGCCCGCTGCGCCCGGCGACAGCAGCATCCTGCGCCACGCCGCAGAGCCCTTTTCGCCCAGCGGTGGCTTGAAGCTGTTGCAAGGCAACCTGGGCCGCAGCGTGATGAAGACATCCGCCGTGCCCGACGACCGCCACACCGTCGAAGCACCCGCACTCGTCTTCAACAGCCAGGAGGCGCTGCTGGCCGCCTTCAAGGCCGGTGAGCTGGAGCGCGATTTCGTGGCCGTCGTGCGTTTCCAGGGCCCGCGCGCCAATGGCATGCCCGAGCTGCACAAACTGACGCCACCGCTGGCCGTGTTGCAGGGCAAGGGCTTCAAGGTGGCACTCGTCACCGACGGCCGCATGAGCGGTGCCAGCGGCAAGGTGCCAGCAGCCATCCACGCCAGCCCCGAAGCGCTGGCCGGCGGGCCGCTGTCCAAGGTGCGCGACGGCGACATCATCCGTGTCGATGCCGATGCGGGCGTTCTGCAGGCGCTGGTGGACGACGCCACCTGGGCTGCCCGCGAAAGCGCCACGCTCGACACCGAGCAGGCAGACATCCATGCCCATGACCTGGGCCGCGAGCTCTTTGCCGGCATGCGGCGCAACGTCAGCAGCGCCGAAGAAGGCGCCATCACTTGGGCGTAAGCCATGGCTGTAAACCTTGGCTGTGGGCCTAGGCTGCAAACAATCAGACCACCATGAACAACACCCTTGAACTCATCGCCCTCGGCCCCGTCATCCCGGTCATCGTGATCCAGCGCCTGGCAGATGCCGTGCCGTTGGCGCAGGCGCTGGTGGATGGCGGCGTGCGGGTGCTGGAAGTGACGATGCGCACACCCGTGGCGTTAGCCGCCATCGAAGCCATTGCGCGCGATGTGCCGGGGGCCATCGTCGGTGCCGGCACCGTCCGCAGCGCGGCCGATGCGCGCGCGGCCAAGGACGCCGGCAGCGTCTTCGCCGTCAGCCCCGGCTACACCGAAGCCGTGGGCGCCGCCTGCCGCGCCGCCGGCCTGCCGTTGCTGCCGGGCGTGGCCAGCGCCAGCGAGGTGATGGCCGCACAAGCGGGTGGCATCCACTTCCTGAAGTTCTTCCCGGCCACTGCGGCCGGTGGCATCCCGATGCTGAGCGCGCTGGCGGGGCCCTTCCCCGACGTGGTGTTCTGCCCCACTGGCGGCATCACCGCGGACACGGCGGCGCAGTTCCTGGCGCTGCCGAACGTGAAGGTCTGCGGCGGTTCTTGGCTGACACCGCAGGACGCGGTGCTGGCCGGGGACTGGGCTCGCATCACGCAACTGGCACGGGCCACGTTCGCGTTGCGGCCGTCGTTGCGGCTGTAGTTGCGGCTGTAGTTGCGGCTGTACATGCTGCCGAACTTGCGGCCGAACTTGCGGCCGAACTTCCCTCCGCCGATGCCTTTCAATTCCCTGGCCACCGCTGTGGCCGTGTCCCAGTGCGCCGTTCACGTCCTGCGGTCTCAGCCTCGGCACCGCGCATGGCGACCTGGATGAACAACCCAACACAGCTTCGGCAAAATCAACCGCTTCGTGCCAGTGACATCCATGCCGCGTTCATCAACGCGCCGCGGGTGTCGGAACCTGGCAACTGCGCGAAGATGGCGGTGGGCTTGGTGGCGGTGGGCACTTTCCTGCAGCGTGGCCGCACGTGAATCGAGCGCAGCGCACCGCGCCGCGCCGCCTACACACACAAAGCGCCGGTTGCCAATGCCGGCGTTTTTTTACACCGGCACGGTGTAGTTCAGCGTCATCCGCCCGCCATCAACCACCACGATCTCACCCGTGATGTAGCTGGCCGCGTTGCTGAGCAGGAAGGCCACGACGTCGGCGATTTCACCCGGTTCGCCCAGCCGTTTCATCGGTGTGCGGCTCATGATGCGCAGTGTGGCTTCGTCACTCGTCAGCACGGCGCTGCGCGCCAGTTCGGTGGCGATGGTGCCCGGCGCCACTGCGTTGACGCGCACGCCCTGGTCGGCCAGCGACAGCGCCATGACGCGCGTGAGCTGGTTGATGGCGCCCTTGCTCGCGTTGTAGCTGGCGATGCTGGGAATGGCCAGCGTGCCGTTGACGCTGCTCATGTTGACGATGGCGCCGTGGCCGTGCCGGACCATTTCGCGAGCGACCGCCTGGCCGACCAGGAAGCTGCCCTTCAAGTTGACCGCAATGACGGCGTCCCAGTCGGCTTCGGTCACGTCCAGAAAGGGCGCGGCCTTGAAAATGCCGGCGTTGTTGACCAGTCCATCGACATGGCCGAAGCGCGCCAGCGTGGCGGCCAGTGCCGCATCGACTTCGGCCTTGTGGGCGACGTTGCAGTGGCAGTACATGGCCACTGTGCCTGCTGTGCCCACTGCGTTCAGTTCGGCCGCCAGCGCCCGCCCCGGGCCGTCGGCCACGTCCCACAGCGCGACCGTGGCGCCGTCTTTCACCAGCCGCCGGGCGCAGGCTTCGCCGATGCCCTGCGCCGCGCCCGTGATCACCACCACGCGGCCTTCAAGCCCAAAATGAACGACTGAAGTCATGAGCTCACCTGTTGCTGTGTCAAAGCGGCGGCAGTGTAGTGCCGGGCCGTCGCTGCGGGTCACATCGCTGCGGGTCACTGTCACTCATCCACCTTGATGGACTCAAGCGCGGTCGAGCCAGACCGCCATGCCCTGCGCGTTCAGTTCCAGGTCGATGGACAGCAGCGCCGCCAGTTGTGCATCGCTGAAATTGCAGCCATGCGCTTGCAGGCTGCGCGAGAAGATGGTGAGTTGCCCGCGCTTTAGCGCTTCGTGGCGATCATCTGCATGCTGCAAGCTGCGGCCGAGTGCGGACATTTCCGCCAGCAGACCCAGCAGCATGCGGCCCAGCCGTGGCACGTCGCCACCGCTGCCGACGCGGCTGTAGTGCGTGAGGTACATGCAGTCGGGCTCGAAGGCCAGCAGCCGCTCGATCGATGCCTGCAGCGCAGGCGGGTCGAACTGCACGGGCGTGGATGTCGGTACGATCCAGGGCCCTGCCGCGGTGTCGAATTCGCGGTAGCTCAGGCCGAAGGTGTCGCCCGTGAACCAGCCGCGCGATGTGGCGTCCCAGATGCAGTGATGGTGACGCGCATGGCCAGGCGTGTCCGCCAGCAGCAGTTCTCGGCCGGCCAGTTTGATGGTCATGCCGTCGTGGCTGAGGTCCACGCGTTCAGCGGGCACCGGCACCAGTGTGCCGTAGGACCGGGCCATCTCTTCTTCGCCGTACACCGCCGTGGCGCCGGCCCACAGCCTGGCGGGGTCAACCATGTGCGGGGCACCCCGCGGATGCACCAACATTCTTGCGCCGGGCAACCTGGACATCAGAAGACCTGCACCACCGGCGTGGTCCAGGTGGACGTGGGTGGGGATCACCCACTCGACGGCTTCAGGTGCGACGCCAAGCGCGTCCAGTGCGGCCAGCAGGCGCGGCACGGCGTGGTTGGTGCCGGTGTCGATGAAGACAGCGCGGCCTTCGTGGACCAGCAGGTAGGCGGCGTCAAAGTGGTCGCGGTGAAAGGCCGTATCGATGGCGTAAACGCCATGGCCGAGCGGTTCAACGAAGTGGGGAAGGACGGTAGGCAGGGTGTTCACAGTGGGTGCGTGCATGCGCCCGATTCTGCCCGCCCTTCAGCGCATCACGAAGCGCCGAGGATCGTCCACAAGCGCGCGATCTCCGCCGCACCGTCCGCACCCTTCACGCTGCGCAGCGTCTGCACGGCGGCAGTCTTCATCTTGAGGCTTTGCAATTGCGCCATGCCCAAGCGCAGCTTGGCATCTTCGGGGCGCTTGAGGTTGCCTTTGGCAATGCCTTGCTGGATGAGCGCGATGCCCTTGTCCACATCGCCCATCGAGACGTAGGCGTAGCCGACCTTGACCAAGCCGTCGCCTTCCTTGAAGGTCTCGGCTTCGCTGGCTTGGTTGGCCAGGTTGGCCTTGGCTTCGCCTTCCTGCTTGACGGCCAGATCGCGCAAGCGCTGGTGGCGCGCGGCCTCTGGGCCTACGCCCAGGGCGCCGACTTTGATGCCTTGGTCGGCAATGCGGCGGGCTTCTGAGGGCAAGCCGGCCTGCAACGACAGTTGGGCCATTTCCATGAAGTCTTCGGTCTTCGTCAGCGTGCCGCTGGCCAGCCGCAGGCGCAAGAGGTCAAGACCGAAGCGATCCGCAAAGCCGGCCTTGCGCGGCAAGCGGCTGAGGTAGGCGCTCCAGTAGTCTTTCTTCGGGTAGTAGCTCAGCAGCTTTTCAAGCGTGACCACATAACCGGCCATGTTGCCGGTGCGCTGTTGCGCATCGGCCAGGCGCAGCAGGTCGCCCTCGTCCGGACGGCGGCCGCCTTGTTCGGCGCCAGAAACAGCCGCTGCGGCGTCCCTGGCGATAGCGGTGTAGTCGCCGCTGCTGCCTTGCAGGTAGGCCTGCAGCTGGCGCACGCTGCCGCCGGTGTTGCCGGCAGCGATGGCCCTGTTCAGCCACTCGGTGGCCTTGCCGTTGTTGCGCTGCTGGGCATAGGCCGAAGCCAGTTGTTCGGCCATCTGGCCGGCTTCGCCGCCGCCGACCTTTCCATGCACGCTTTCCAGTGCCTGGATGGCCGTGGCGGAGTCGCCAGCGCGCTGCGCCGCTGCCGCTTTCATGCGGTCGATCGTGAGCTGCTCGGCACCGGACTTGCCGCCCACGGCGTCCGCTTCGCGCACCTTGGCCAGGGCTTCCTTGGCCTTGCCAGCCTTGAGCAGTTCACTCGCTTGCTGCAGCGGCCTGCCGACTTCGGCGCGCACGCCTTGGGCTTGTGTCGGGGACACCAGGGACAGGCTGCCTGCCAGGCACACAGCCAGCGCGGCTGCTTTCGCAATACCGGTCAGGTCACGCGGAATCTTCATGGGGCTTTGAGGGTGTCTCTACAGGAACTGTTCGTTGCCGACGATGCCGATCTTGGTCACCCCCAGCCGCTGTGCGGTGGCCATGATCATCGCCACGTGCTTGTACACAACGAGTTTGTTGGGTCGCAGGTGGACCTCGGGCTGATCAGCCATGGCGGCCACTGCCGCCAGGCGGGTTTCGACGGCGCCGCGGTCACCCATCGGGAGCGCTTCGCCGTTCCAGGTGATGGTGCCGTCGAAGTCGACGTCGATGCGCACCACCTCGGGCGGCTTGGGCGGTGGTGCAGCGTTGTTGGGCACCGGCATGTTCATCTTCACCGCGTGGGTCTGGATCGGGATGGTGATGATGAACATGATCAGCAGGACCAGCATCACGTCGATCAGCGGCGTGGTGTTGATGTCCACCATTACCTCGGGATCGCTGTCACCGCCGCCTGGGGAACCGACATTCATGGCCATGGGAGAGTGTCCTTAATTGGCCCGCGTGGCGCCGCCAGCGGGGGGCTCGGTGATGAAACCGACCTTGAAGATGCCCGCGCGCTGGCAGGCCACCACGACGCGGCCCACCGATTCATAGCGCACTTCAGAGTCGCCGCGGATGTGCACTTCAGGCTGCGGCTCTTTGACCGATTCCAGCTTCAGGCGCGCCACCAGGGCCTCGGTGTCCGGCATGCGTTCTAGGCCCCAGTAAACCTCGCCCTCGCGATTGACGGCGATGACGATGTTTTCTGGCTTGGTCAGCGTGGGCAGATTGCGCTCTTTGGGCAGCTCGAGCTTGATCGTCTGCGTGACCACCGGAATCGTGATCAGGAAGATGATCAGCAGCACCAGCATCACGTCCACCAGCGGCGTGGTGTTGATGGTGTTATTGAGCTCGGGCTCGCCGTCTTCCGACGAAGAGCCGATGTTCATGGACATGGTGTGGGCTCCCGGCGCGCAAAGGTGAACATTGCGGGGAAGGGGTTCAACGCTTGCCCGCGATCAGCACGTTATGCAGGTCGCCGGCGAAAGCCTTGGTCTGGTCCATGACGGCCTTGTTGCGGCGCAACAGCCAGTTGTAGCCCATCACTGCGGGCACGGCCACGGCCAGACCGATGGCGGTCATGATGAGCGATTCACCCACCGGGCCGGCGACCTTGTCGATGGAAGCCTGGCCGCTGATGCCGATCTTGACCAGGGCGTTGTAGATGCCCCAAACCGTGCCGAACAGGCCCACGAACGGTGCGGTGGAACCCACGGTGGCCAGGATAGCCATGCCGTCCTGCAGGCGGTTGTTGATGCTGCCCACCGAGCGGTCCACCGACATGCTGATCCAGGTGTGTTTGTCGATGCTTTCCACCATGGTGCCTTCGTGGTGTTCGCTGGCTTTCACGCCTTGTTCGGCGATGAAGCGGAAGGCCGAGCCTTCTTCCAGGGCGCCAACGCCGGCCTTGACCGAACTGGCTTTCCAGAACGTGTCGGCCGAGGCACGGGCGCTTTTGAGCATGGAGCGCTGCTCAATCAGCTTCGTGAAAATGACGTACCAGCTGGCCATCGACATGATGGCCATGATGATCAGCGTGGTGTGGGCGACAACGTCGCCCTGCGTCCACAACGCCTTCAGGCCGTATGGGTTGTCGACCGCTTCTTCGGTGATGGCGCCGGGTTTGGCCGCAGGGGCGGCAGTGGGTGCAGGCGCCGGTGCGGGCGCAGCCGCCGAAGCGGGCTCGGATGCCGCCTGGGCAATGGCCTGCAAGGGCATGCTGAGGCTCAGCACGAAACCGGCCAGCAACGCAGCCAGTGACTTGGTGGCCCAAGGACGGGCGGCGATGGTTTGCTTCATAGACATGTGGACTCCAGGGGGGACGGGCTCGCGCGGCCCGGGGCCGCGCGCAGGCGGGATTTCAATTGGAAATTCGGTTGGAAGTTTGTCTGGAGATTCAGTTCGCCAGCTTCCAGACGTAGTCGACTTCAAACGACGCACCCACCGGGCGGCCGTTTTCGTCGGCACCGGCTTTGAACACGCATTCGCTGAGCTTGGCCAGCGCCACGCGGTCAAGCATCTTGTGCTCGCGTGTGGAGCCTGCCGATCGCACGACCTCGGCGCCGGCGAGCTTGCCGTCGGCACCGACGTTGAAGCGGATCTTCGTGGTGCCGGTGGCTTCAGACCGTTGCGCGGCCGAAGGGTAGTCGTCACCTGTGGGCGCGCAGGCCTGGACGTTGGAAATGACCGGGCGCGCTGCCACGCGTGGTGCGGCCGGTGCAGCGGGGGGGGGTGCCACGACGACGGGGGCGGGCGGCGGTGCGGGCGTGAACGGTGCCGGCGGCGGCGCCACGGTGGTCGTGGTGATGGTCGGCGCCGGCGTCGGCGGCGGGTTCACGTTGACCTCGGGCGGTGGCACGAAGGACGGCGGTGGCGGCGCAAACTTGGGCGGCGGCGGCAAGTTCTCAGGCGGCGGCGGGGGCGGCGGCTTGGTCTCTTCGATGATCTTGGTTTCGATCGGCGCCTTGATCACTTCGATCATGCGTTGCGCCAGGCCATTGAGCAGGCCCCATCCCAGCAGCAGGTGCAGCAGCAGCACGACGCCGATGCCCACCACGTGCTTGCCGGGATTGCGATGTTGTTCGGCAAAATCCACTCGTTCCTCCAACCGCCTCGGCCGCACCCGTTGTGCTGCTTGGCAGTGCACGTATCCCGATCAAGGCCTCGTGAGCCACCCCCGATGGATGCACCCAGGGCGCGCGACTATATCGCGAAGAATTGGACGCTTATCCCGGGGCATCACCCTAGGCAAAGGGCCTCCGCGCGGGGCCACGAAGCAACTGTCGCACGGCAGCAAGTTCGGGGCCATGGCCGCACATCAGCAGCAATATTTTCGGCCAGTATGCGCCAGCGCTCAGTGCGCTTGCGCACATGAATGCAGGGCTGCCAGGGCCTGCGCCAAAGCGTCGCTGGCGTCGCAAGTGATCACCTGGCGCGATGGTATTGACCGTAACCAGGTCAGCTGGCGTTTGGCCAGTTGCCGTGTCGCGGCGATGGCTTGGGCATCGAAACCGCTGCTGCGGCCTACTCGGCCGTCCAGGCCGTCCCGGCCCTCTTCCAACGCCTGCCAGGCCTGTCGATAGCCTACGCAACGCATCGCCGGCAAGCCCGGGTGCAGGTCTCCCCGGCCGTGCAGCGCCTGCACTTCAGCCAGAAAGCCGGCATCGAGCATGGCGTTGAAGCGCTCTTCAATGCGCCCGTGCAGCCAGGCGCGGGACATGGGCTCCAGCGACACCATCGGCCAACGCGCCGCGGCCGGCGCCGACGCGGCGTCTTGCGGCGCGTGCCAGTCGGAGAGGGGCTTGCCGCTGAGTTGAAACACCTCCAGCGCGCGCTGAATGCGTTGCGCGTCGGCGGGGGCCAGCCGCGCCGCGGTGACGGGGTCCACCCGCGCCAGTTCGGCGTGCAAGGCCGGCCAGCCGTGTTGAAAGGCGCGGCGGTCAATGTCGGCGCGCACGCCGGCATCGGCTTCGGGCATCGGGTGCAGGCCGCCGCGCAACGCCTTGAAATACAACATCGTGCCGCCCACCAGCAGCGGGAGATTGCCGCGGGCTTGAATTTGACCCACAAGCCGCAACGCGTCGGCGGCAAAGCGTGCCGCGGAATAGCTGTCCAGCGGGTCGATGATGTCGATCAGGTGGTGCGGCACCGCGGCGCGGTCGGCCGCGCTGGGTTTGGCGGTGCCGATGTCCATCCCGCGATAGACCAGCGCGGAGTCGACGCTGATGATTTCCAGCGGCAACCGCTGCGCCAGGGCCATCGCCACGGCAGACTTGCCAGAAGCCGTCGGGCCGGCCAGGCACACCGCGAAGGGTGCGGTTTGCGGCATTGCAGACGGCATTGCAGACGGCATTGCAGACGGCGATGCAGACGGCGATGCAGGCAGCGTCACGGCGCCTTCACCGCAGCGCCCGCTGCACCAGCGTCCAGGTTCGCAGCGCCGTGGTGGCCGACCAGAGACACGGTCCGTCCATCAGCGGCCGAGTGCTGCCGTCCAGCGCCATGCCCAGCCAGTGCCCGACGCCAGAGCCCACCAGCGCCTGCATCATGGCCAAAAACGAACAAGCATGGCGGTAGCACCGTCCACCCGGTTTGCACACCAGCCCACGCCAGTCCCGCGCCTATCACGCCGCCGGCCAACGTGAAGCAAACGCCGCGGGCCACCACATCGGCCATGCCATGGCGCGTGATCCAGGGCCAAAGGCAAGAGTCCTGGCCGACTGCAGGCCCAGCAGCCGCGCCAGGGCAACTGCGGCGTGGCGGTGCAAGATGACTGGGGCGGCCGGCGCGCCAGACACGCTGAGGGTGGGTGCGGCGGTCATCTGAGCAGAGGTTATCAGGGGCATGCTGCGCATCATCGTTGCCAATGCGCGCTTCGTCGCCCAGGCCGCGCGGGCGCTTCGGGGCATCGGCATCGGCATCGGCATCGGCATCATGCAGGCCTTCACCACAGAATTCGCTGCCCATGAACCTGCTTGTTGCACCCCGCAAACCACCCCGAAAACCACCGCGCAAGCGTCTGCAAATGATCGGTCTGGCGTTGTGCGTGGCCGCATCGCCCCTCGTCGCCCAGACGCTGAAAGACCCGGCGCTGGAAGCGCTGTACGTGGCCCAGAAGTCTGAAGACCTGCAGCGCCTGGCCACCCAACGCCTGGCCGCGCAACCCGACGATGCCCAGGCCGTGCTGGCGCTGGCGCTGGTGGCGCTGGAGCTTGGCGACAGCGCCGCCCGCCGCCCGCCGCCCGCCGCCAGGCGCTGGCGCGTGCCGAGGCCTGCGCTGACAAGCAGCCGCAGGCGGCACCGTGCCAGCCACGGCGCAGGCGCCTATGGCCTGGCGCGGCTGAAGGGCGAACAAGGCGACTGGGCCGACGCGCTGCGGCTGTATGAAGTGGCGGCAGGCCTCAAAGGCGCTGCGGAGTGGCCGGTGGCCTACCGCATCGGCATTGCGCAGCAGCAGCTCAAGCGCAGCGACGCGGCAAAGGCGTCGTTCACACGCTTCATCGCCGCCGGCAAAGGCCAGAAGTCGTCGCTGGACGAAGCGCGCAAAAGGCTGGAACAGTTGGGCAGTTGAAATCCACCGTCCGCTGCCGGTTCAGAACCGCTCGTCGTCACGCAAATAGCGCCACTGCCCCAGCGGCAGCTGCCCTAGCGGCACGCTGCCGATGCGCACGCGCTTCAGCCCCAGCACTTGCAGGCCGACAAGTTCGCACATGCGGCGAATCTGCCGCTTGCGGCCTTCGCGCAGCAGGATGCGCAGCTGCTCTTCGTTCTGCCAGCTCACGGCGGCGGGGCGCAGCAGCACACCGTCCAGCGTCATGCCGTGGCGCAGCTTGTCCATCTCTTCGTCGGGGAATGCGCCGCCCTTGACGTAGGCCACGCGCACCAGGTATTCCTTCTCCACCCGCGTCTGGTCGCCGACCAGACGCTTGGCCACCCGCCCGTCCTGCGTGAAGACGAGCAGGCCGGTGGAATCGATGTCCAGCCGCCCCGCCGGCGCCAGGTGGCGCAGGTGGCCGGGGTGGAACTGGATGCCCGACGTGTCGCCTTCCCAGCGGTTGGCCAGCGTGACCAGCGTGACGGCGGGTTCATAGCCGTCCTCGGCCTGGCCGCTGACGATGCCGATGGGTTTGTTCAGCAGCACGGTCACTTGACGGGCCTGCTCTTGCCGGGCGCGCGGGTCGATGTCGATGGCGGCGTCGGGCGCCACGCGCTGGCCCAGTTCAGCCAGCTTGCCGCCGACGCGCACCCAGCCGGCGGCGATCCAGTCGTCGGCTTCGCGGCGCGACGCCAGGCCGCGTTCGGTGATGAGCTTGGAGATGCGCACGCCTTCGGCCGCTGCCGGGTTGGCCAGCGGGCGCCGGGCGGCGGCGGACGGTGCGGCGCTGACGACGCGCGGTGCCGGGTCGCGCGGGTCACGCAGGTCACGGGCGTCATGTGGGCCACGCGCGGCACGCGCGTCACG
>JAYSYB010000370.1:0-4840 GCA_043716775.1 Rubrivivax sp. | reverse complement strand
CCCTTGTAGTCGATGCCGTATTCGGTGTTGTCGTAGCCGATGCGCTTGATGGTGTCGCGCGCGACCTGGATGTAGTCGACATGCGCGTTGGTGGTGATCTCACCCGCCAGCACCACAAGGCCGGTGTTGCACAGCGTTTCTGCAGCGACGCGGCTGCGCGGGTCTTGCTTGAAGATGGCGTCGAGGATGGCGTCCGAGATCTGGTCGGCAACCTTGTCGGGGTGGCCTTCAGAGACGGATTCGGATGTGAAGAGGAAGTCGTTCGCCACGGTGTGGTCTCCAGTAGGTTGACAGTCTGATTGGGCGTCGTCGCTGGTCAGAAGGTCTGGAGCCGCGGCGAACGCTTTAGCGGATTTGTTGAGCGGCTGCAGGGTGTTGAGGCATGGCCACAACAGTCCCTTCAAGCTGCCCGGCGGTGCTGGGTATCCTCAAAGCAATTCTTGAAGGATTTCCGGCCCCGCTGTCGCCCCGCAAGTTGTTCTTTAACTCGGCGATTCGCGAATTATACGAAGCCTCGCTCCCATGTCGCCGTCCCTGCTTTGGCTGTCCCGACGCCCCCTGCGGCATTTGCACGCGGTGGGCGCGGCGTTGGGTTGGCTGGCCTATGCGGCGTCGCCCAGTTATCGCCACCGGCTCAAGGCCAACGCGCATGTGGCGGGCGTGGGCGCGGCGCCGCGCCGGGCGTCGGTGGCCGAGGCCGGCAAGCTGCTGATGGAGCTGCCGCGCCTGTGGCTGCGCCCGCGCGAACAATCCATCAACGACCCCGTGTCGTGGCAGCACGCCGAACTGGTGGACCAGGCGCTGGACCTGGGCCGCGGGCTGATCCTGTTGACGCCGCACATGGGCAGTTTTGAAGTCGCGGCGCAAGCCTATGCAGAACGCTTCGGCGCGCGCCAGCCCATCACCGTGCTGTACCGCCCGGCGCGCCAGCCCTGGCTGCGTGAACTCGAAGAAACCGCTCGCGCGCGCCCCGCACTGGCCACCGCGCCGGCCACGCTGGCGGGTGTGCGCATGCTGATGCGTGCGCTGCGCAGTGGCCAGACCCTGGGCATGTTGCCCGACCAGGTGCCGCCCGACGGCATGGGCGTGTGGGCGCCGTTTTTCGGCCAGCCCGCCTACACGATGACGCTGGCGGCGCGGTTGGCGCAGCAAAGCGGCGCCACGGTGCTGCTGATCTGGGCCGAACGCCTGCCGCGCGGCGCTGGCTACACCGTGCGCGTGCAGGCGCTTGCCGAAGCGCTGCCCGACAAGGCCTCGCTGGATGATGTGGTGTGGATGCTGGCGGCGGCCGGCGCCATCAACCGCAGCATGGAAGCCGTGATCCTGCAAAAGCCTGAGCAGTACCTGTGGGGCTACCACCGCTACAAGCAGCCGCGCCGGGCCGAGGGTGCCGCAGCGTGATGGCGCGGGTGGCGAAGCTGTTCGTGAAGCTGCTTTCAAACGGCAGCGCGCGGGCTCTGCTGGCGCTGGTGTGGCTGCTGCATTGGCTGCCGCTGGGTGTGCAGGCGCTGCTGGGGCGCGGGCTGGGCCTTTTGATGCACAGCCTGGCGCCCAAGCGCCGCAGGGTGGCGCTGCGCAACCTTGAACTGTGCTTCCCGGACATCAGCCCCGCGCAGCGCCAGGCAATGGTTCGCCAGCACTTCCAGTGGCTGGCGCGCAGCCTGCTGGAACGCGGCGTGCTGTGGTACGCCCCGCCTGAGCGCCTGAAACGCCTGATCCACGTTGAAGGCGACCTGCATCTGGCCGAGCGCAGTGACCGCCCGGTGATGTGGCTGGTGCCGCACTTCCTGGCCGTCGACGTGGCGGGGCTGACGGTGCAGCTGTTCCAAACCCGCCTGGGCTGCAATGTCTACACCGCGCAGAGCAACGCGGTGTTCAACCGCGCTCTCAAACGCGGCCGCAACCGATTCGGCACGGCCGAGATGTTCACGCGCCAGCAAAGCGCGCTGCCGCTGGTGCGGGCCATCAAGCGTGGGCGTGCTTTTTTCAACCCGTCGGACATGGACTTTGGCCTGCGTGACGCTGCCTTCGTGCCGTTCTTCGGCCACCCTGCGGCCACGCTCTTGGCGCCGTCGCGGCTGGCGCGCAGCCTGAACATGGTGGTGCAGCCGGTAGTGGCCCAGACGCTGCCCGGCGGGCAGGGCTGGAAGATCACTTTCATGCCGGCCTGGGAAGACTGGCCCACCGACGACGCCGAAGCCGACACCGCGCGCATGAATGCCTTCATCGAACAGCAGATCCGCCTGAACCCGACGCAGTACCTGTGGGTGCACAAGCGCTTCAAGACGCGGCCTGCCGGCGAGGCGTCGTATTACGAATGAGCTGGTCAGACCAGGCTGGCCGCGACGTTGATGGTGAAGGCCAGGATGGCCGCGCGCAACATGCCCCGTGCTCCGTGCCCCGTGCCCCGTTGCGGCCAGCGCCAGCGCCGATAATCCGCGCCATGCGGCTGTCCTTCACCAAGATGCAGGGCGCGGGCAACGACTTCGTCGTGCTCGACGGCACGCGTGCGCGCATTGAACTGACGCCGGATCAACTGCGCCGCCTCGGCGACCGCCGCTTTGGCGTTGGCGCCGACCAGATCCTGGCGGTGGAACGCAGCAGCACGCCGGGCGTGGACTTCCGCTATCGCATTTTCAACGGCGCCAGCGGCGATGAAGTCGAACACTGCGGCAACGGCGCGCGCTGCTTCGTTCGTTATGTGCACGCACGCGGCCTCACCGACAAGACGACGGTGCGGGTAGAGACGGTCAACAACGTGCTGGAACTGCAGTTGCGGGACGACGGCCGCGTCACCGTGGACATGAGCCGGCCGGTCTTCGACCATGCGCGCATCCCCTTCGACGCCGGCAGCCTGTTGCCGCGCCTTGAGGGCGGCTTTGAACTCTGGCCACTGCTGACGGGTGTGGACATGGTGGAAGTTGCGGTGCTGTCGATGGGCAACCCGCACGCGGTGCAGCGCGTGGCCGATGTCGACACCGCAGCGGTGGCCACCCTGGGCCCGCAGATCGAAACACATGCCCGCTTCCCGCGCCACGTCAACGTCGGCTTTGTGCAAGTGGTGTCGCGCAGCGAAGTGCGCCTGCGCGTGCATGAACGCGACGCTGGCGAAACGCTGGCCTGCGGCACCGGCGCCTGCGCGGCGGTGGTTGCGGGCATTCGCCTGGGCTGGCTCGACCGCCGCGTGGCCGTGCACACACGCGGTGGCAGCCTGCTCATCGAATGGCCGCACGACGAAGCCCACGTGCTGATGACGGGCCCCGCTGAAACTGTCTTTGAAGGAGAGATCGAACTGTGACCATCCAAGGGAATGTTCAAGGCATCACCGAAGCCGACATCGCCAACTACCTGGCCAACACGCCGGGCTTCTTTGAGCGCCATGCCGAACTGCTGTCCAGCGTGCAGCTTTTGAGCCCGCATGGCCAGCGTGCGGTGTCGCTGCAAGAGCGGCAGATGGAAATGCTGCGCGACCGCATCAAGGGGCTGGAGCACCGCATCGTCGAGATGATCCGCCACGGCCAGGAAAACATCGCCATCGCCGACCGCCTGCACCGCACCACGCGGCGCCTGCTGGTCACCGTGGACCCGGCCATGCTGCCGGGCCGCATCGTTGAAACGCTGAAGCACGAATTCATGATTCCGCAAGCGGCGCTGCGGCTGTGGAACATCGGCCCGGTGTATGCCGACCTGCCCTTTGCACAGGAAGTGAGCGACGACGCCAAGAGCTTCAGCGCCAGCCTGACGTTGCCCTATTGCGGCGTCAACGCCGGCTTCGAGGCCACACGCTGGCTGGAAGACGCGGGCACCGTGATGTCGCTGGCGATGTTGCCGCTGCGCCAGGGCGACAGCTGCTTTGGCCTTTTGGTGCTGGGCTCGCCCGACCCCACCCGCTATTCGGCTGACATGGGCACCGACTTCCTGATGCGCATGGCCGAAGTCGCCAGCGCCGCGCTGTCGCGGTTGCGGGTTGCTGCTTGATGGCGGCCTGACGGCGGCCTGATGAACGGCAGACACACCATGACCGAGCTGGGCGCCGACATCCAGCCATTCCTGCAGCACTTGACGGTGGAACGCCGCCTGGCCGCACGCACGGTGGCGATGTACGGTGAAGCGCTGTTGCGGCTTCAGGCGTCGGCGCACGCCGCTGGCGTCGCGCTGCTGGCCGCGCAGACGCACCACATCCGCAGCTGGGTGGCGCAGCTGCGCGGGCGCGGGCTGGCGCCGCGCAGCATTGCCATTGCACTCGCGGCCTGGCGTGGGCTGTACCGCTGGTGGGGCCGGCAGGGCCTGGTGCAGGCCAACCCGGTGGAAGGCATCCGCCCGCCCAAGGCGCCCAAGCCCTTGCCAAAAGCGTTGTCGGTGCAGCAGGCGGTGGCGCTGGCTGAACACCGCACCGAACACAGCAGCCCGTCGCTGGCCGCGCGCGACCATGCGATTGCTGAGCTGCTGTACGGCTGCGGCATGCGCATCGGCGAACTGATGGGGCTGGATGTGCTGGCCACGGCTGGTGCGAAGAGCACGTCAAGGGGCTGGATCGACATAGCCGACGCCACCGCGCACGTGCTGGGCAAAGGCAGCAAACGCCGCAGCCTGCCAGTGGGCGCGCCGGCCTTGGCGGCGCTGCAGGCGTGGCTTGTGGAACGCCCCACGCTGGCCCGTGCGGACGAGACGGCACTCTTCGTCAGCCAGCGTGGCACGCGACTGTCACCCAACCAGTTGCGGGCGCGGCTGCAAGCCATGGCCCAGCAGTCGGGCCTGCCCACCCGTGTGCACCCGCACATGCTGCGCCACAGCTATGCCTCGCACCTGCTGCAGAGCAGCGGTGACCTGCGCGCTGTGC
>JAYSYB010000369.1:0-4847 GCA_043716775.1 Rubrivivax sp. | reverse complement strand
TGGGCTTGCGGCTGAACTTGTAGGCGCCGTGGCTGGTGCCGATGGCAATCGCCAGCGCGTCGAGCTGCGTGCGCTTGACAAAGTCGGCGGCCTGCTCGGGGTCGGTCAGCAGCTGTTCACGCGTCATCGTGCTTTCAGTGCCGTGGCCGTCTTCCTTGTCGCCTTTCATCGTTTCAAGGCTTCCCAGGCAACCGAGCTCGCCTTCCACGGTGACGCCCAGCACGTGCGCCAAGTCCACCACACGGCGCGTGACTTCGACGTTGTAGTCGTAGCTGGCGATGGTCTTGCCGTCAGCTTCCAGGCTGCCGTCCATCATCACCGAACTGAAGCCCAGGTCGATGGCGCCCTGGCAGACGTCGGGGCTCTGGCCGTGGTCCTGGTGCATCACCAGTGGCACCTCTGGCCAGCTTTCCACCGCCGCCTGGATCAGGTGCTTGATGAAGGGCTCACCGGCGTACTTGCGGGCACCCGCACTGGCTTGCAGGATGACGGGCGCGCCGACTTCGGCCGCCGCCGTCATCACCGCTTGCACCTGTTCCAGGTTGTTGACGTTGAAGGCCGGAATGCCGTAGCAGTGTTCGGCGGCGTGGTCCAGCAACTGGCGCATGGAAACGAGAGGCATGGGGTACTCCAGAGGTAGAGAACGGGCAACGTGAATGGGCTGCGGGGCAGGCGCTGTAACCGCGCTGTAACTCTGCGCATTTTAGGGCCCGTGCCTGTTGCGTCCCTCCGTGCGTCCCTCCGTGCGAACCTCAACCCACCTGGCAGACCTTGAGCATGTTGGTGCCGCCCGGGTACCCCATCGGCTCGCCACAGGTGATGGCATAGGTGTCGCCCGGCTTGAGCACGCCTTTTTCCACCAGCAGCGCTTCGGCCTTGGCCAGCGCTTCGTCGCGTTCACTCATTTTTGGCATTAGCAGCGGGCGCACGTTGCGGTACAGCGTCATGCGGCGTTCGCTGTTGACCTGCGACGTCATGCCGAAGATCGGCACCTTGATGTTGTGCCGGCTCATCCACAGCGCAGTCGAGCCGCTCTCTGTCAAAGCGATGATGGCCTTGCAGCCCAAGTGGTGCGCGGTGAAGAGCGCGCCCATGGCAATGCTCTGGTCGATGCGGCCGAACTTCTTGTTGGTGAAGTCGGTCTCCAGCGACACGTCTTCCGCGCGTTCGGCTTCGAGTGCGATCTGCGCCATCTGCTCCACCGTTTCCACCGGGTACTTGCCGGCTGCGGTTTCGGCGCTGAGCATCACCGCGTCGGTGCCGTCGAGCACGGCATTGGCCACGTCCGACACCTCGGCGCGCGTGGGAACTGGCGCCAGGATCATGCTTTCCATCATCTGCGTCGCGGTGATGACGACCTTGTCCATCTCGCGTGCCATGCGGATCATGCGTTTTTGCAAAGCCGGCACTGCCGCATTGCCCACTTCCACCGCCAGGTCACCGCGCGCGACCATGATGCCGTCGCTGGCACGCAGAATCGCTTCCAGCTGCGGGATCGCTTCGCTGCGCTCAATCTTGGCGATCATCGCCGGCTTGTGGCGCGTCGCCTCGCCGGCCACGTTGGCCAACTGGCGCGCCATCTCCATGTCGGTGGCGTTCTTGGGGAAGCTCACCGCCAGGTATTCGCACTGGAAGGACACCGCCGTCTTGATGTCGTCCATGTCCTTGGCCGTCAGCGCCGGCGCGGTCAGGCCGCCACCGGCCTTGTTGATGCCCTTGTTGTTGGACAGCTCGCCGCCAAGAACCACACGTGTGTGGACCTCGTCACCGCGCACCGCTTCCACCGTCAGCTTCAGGAGCCCGTCGTTCAACAGCAGCGTGTCGCCGGGACGCACGTCGCGCGGCAGTTCCTTGTAGTCCAGGCCCACGCTGTGGATGTCGCCCGGTTCGGTGCGCGCCGCGTCCAGGATGAAGGGTTCGCCAGCCACCAGCATGATCTTGCCGTCGGCGAACTTGCCGACGCGGATCTTCGGGCCCTGCAGGTCGGCCATCAGCGCCACCGGCTTGCCGATCTTGTGCGCGATGGCCCGCACCAGCGTGGCGCGGTCGATGTGGTCCTGAGCCTTGCCATGGCTGAAGTTCAGCCGCACGACATCGACACCGGCGCGCAGCAGCCTCTCAAGCACCTCGGGGTCGCTGGATGCGGGGCCTAACGTGGCGACGATCTTGGTGGCGCGGGTCATGTCTTGTCTCTCTGGTCAAGCGGACCGCAGCGATTATGGGCGGCGGGGTTGGCGCACAGTTACGGCGGCGGTACGGCCGCCGACTTGACAGCGCAGCGGGTACCAACGCATCATGACAGCATCCACATTGCAATCAAGATGCCATGCGAACCACCGTCACTCTCGACAGCGATGTGCAGGTGCTGCTGAAGAAGGCCATGCGCCAGCGCGACACCTCATTCAAGCAAGCGCTGAATGACGCGGTGCGGGCGGGTCTGGGGAAGCCGCGACCCAAGGACGCTGCGCCCAAGACTTGGGACTTTCCAACCTATGACATGGGTGTGCCGCTTGTGGATTTGAACAAGGCCAATGCGCTGGCCGGTGAACTTGAAGACCTGGAAAACATCGCCAAGATGCGGCGCGGCGCATGAAGCTGGCCGACACCAATGTGCTGATGCATGCGGTCAACAGGGCTGCACCACAACATGTCACTGCACGCGACTGGCTGGCGGCGGCGCTGGTGGACCCTGGGGGCGTTGGGCTGGCCTGGAATTCACTGATCGGCTTCATTCGGCTGAGCACCCGAGCGGGCATCATGCAGCGCGCGCTGAGCACAGAAGAAGCGCTCGCCCCCGTGCAGCGATGGTTGGCTGCGCCTGCGGTGACGGTGCTGCACCCCGGCGAGCAGCACTTGCCGTTGTTGGCGCGATTGCTGATCGGAGCGGGCGCTGCCGGCAACCTCACCAACGACGCGCACCTGGCCGCGCTGGCTATCGAACACGGTGCCACGCTGGTGTCCTTCGACCGCGACTTCGCTCGCTTTGCCGGTCTGTCGTTTGAGTTGCTGGCGTAGTCGCCAGCTGCCCTTACCCAGCCTTTGCAGAGTCTGCCACCCCGTCCGCCACCCCGTCCGCCACCGCCAACGCGGTCATGTTGACGATGCGCCGCACCGTCGCACTCGGCGTCAGGATGTGCGCCGGCTTGGCCGCACCCAGCAGGATCGGGCCTACCGTGACGCCGTGGCCACCGGTCATCTTCAGCACGTTGAAGAGGATGTTGGCGGCGTCCAGGTTGGGCAGCACCAAGAGGTTGGCGCTGCCACTCAGCGTGCTTTCGGGCAGGTAGCCGCGGCGGACCGTTTCCGACAGCGCGGCGTCGCCGTGCATCTCGCCGTCGCATTCGATTTCGGGTGCGCGGGCGCGGAAGAGCGCGTGTGCGGCGCGCATGCGCTGTGCCGACGGGCGTGACGACGATCCGAAGATCGAATGCGACAGGAATGCCACCTTCGGCGGCACGCCAAAGCGCTGCACCTCGGCCGCAGCCATCAGCGCGATGTCGGCCAGCTCTTCGGCACTGGGTTCTTCGTTGACGAAGGTGTCGGTGATGAAGAGTGTGTGCTGGTCCAGCATCAGCGCGTTCATCGCAGCCATGGTGCGCACGCCGGGCTTGCCGCCGATGACGCTTTGCACATGCTCCAGGTGTGCATCAAAGCGGCCCACCAGGCCACAGAGCATGGCGTCGGCCTCGCCCCGGCGCAGCATCAGTGAAGCGATGAGCGTGTTGGACCGCCGCACCGCCGCCTTGGCCGCGTCGGGCGTCACGCCTTCGCGCGACTTCAGGCTGCGGTACAGCTCCCAGTATTCGCGGAACCGTGCGTCGCTGTCCGGGTCCACCAGCTCAAAGTCACGCCCCCGTTGCAGGCGCAGACCAGCGCGTTCGATGCGCATCTTCACGACTTCGGGTCGGCCCACCAGGACCGGCCTGGCCAAGCCTTCGTCCAGCACCACCTGCACGGCGCGCAGCACGCGTTCGTCTTCGCCTTCGGCATAGACCACGCGCGACGCGTTCTTGGCAACTGCGGCCTTGGCAGCCGCAAACACAGGCCGCATGAACATGCCGGTCTGATAGACAAAACGCCCCAGACTTTGGCGGTAAGCCTCCAGGTCAACAATCGGTCGGGTGGCCACACCCGACTCGGCCGCCGCCTTGGCCACCGCCGGTGCAATGCGCAGGATCAGTCGCACATCAAACGGCGTAGGGATGATGTAGTCGGGGCCGAAGGTCAGCTCCTTGCCTTGGTAGGCCGCCGCTACTTCGTCGCTGGTCTCGGCTTTGGCGAGTGCGGCGATCTCGCGCACGCAAGCCAGCTTCATCGCTTCAGTGATCTTGGTGGCGCCGCAGTCCAGCGCGCCGCGAAAGATGTACGGGAAGCACAAGACATTGTTGACCTGGTTCGGGTAGTCGCTGCGCCCTGTCGCGATGATGCAGTCAGGCCGCGTCGCCTTGGCCAGTTCGGGCCGGATCTCGGGTTCTGGATTGGCCAGCGCCAGGATGATGGGTTTGTCCGCCATCGACAGCACCATCTCGGCCGACAGCACGCCGGCGGCGCTGCAGCCCAGGAAGACATCGGCACCCTGGACCACGTCGGCCAGCGTGCGCGCTTCGGTGCGCTGGCAGTAGCGGTGCTTGCTTTCGTCCAGCTTGCCGGCGTTGAAGTCTTCGCGCCCTTCACGCACGACGCCCTTGCTGTCGCACATGAAGATGTTCTTGCGCTGCACGCCCAGGCCCACCATCACGTCCAGGCAGGCAATGGCTGCGGCACCGGCGCCGGACACCGCCAGCTTCACGTCGCCGATTTTTTTGCCCACCAGTTCCAGGCCGTTGAGCAGCGCGGCCGACGAGATG
>JAYSYB010000368.1:0-14604 GCA_043716775.1 Rubrivivax sp. | reverse complement strand
CTGGCGGCCATGTACTGGAAGCTCTTGCCGTCGGTGGCGCCGATCTTGGCCAGGAAGTAAATGTTGCCGCCAGCGGTGATGCAGCGGTTCAGGTCACGCGCCATCACCGCCAGTTTCTGCTCTTCCGTCATCGGCCATTCGTCCAGGTAGAGCCGTTCATTGGCCTTGAAGCGGGCCCTGTTGTCGGCCTTCATCAGGCTCATGCAGAACTGGTTCAGGTGGTAGCCCTTGCGCGACTGTTCGGCATCGAAGATCGTCGTCCCCGGGACGTCGAGGTAGAGCTTCTCAAGTGCCATATCAGGCCTCCTCGGGCCAGTACAGGCGCATCGGGTTGGCCACCAGCAACTTGTGCTGCAACTGCGGCGTGGTGGCGATGTGCGGGATGAAGTCCACCAGCAAGCCGTCGTCGGGCATGTGATCCTTCAGGTTCGGGTGCGGCCAGTCGGTGCCCCAGAGCACGCGGTCGGGGAAGTTCTCGACGATCTGGCGCGCGAAGGGCACGACGTCGCGGTACGGGGAAAGGTCGGCAGCCTGTTCGCCCCGAATTTCCCCAGGAAGCGCCTTCGGGCCAGTGACGGACAGCCGCTCGGGGCAGCTGACCTTGCTCCATACATTGTGGTGTTCGCGCATGAACTTCATGAAGAGCGCGAACTCAGGGCCGTCCACCGGCTTGGCGACATCGGGCCGGCCCATGTGGTCCACCACCACCGTGGTTGGCAGGGTGGTGAAAAAGTCCCACAGCTTGGGCAGATCGACGGCTTCAAAGTAGATCACCACGTGCCAGCCGAGCGGTGCGATGCGCTGCGCGATTTCCAGCAGTTCTTCCTTGGGCGTGAAGTCGACCAGCCGACGCACGAAGTTGAAGCGCACACCGCGAATGCCAGCAGCGTGCATCGTTAGCAATTCCGCGTCAGTCACTTTGCGCCGCACCGTGGCGACACCGCGCGCTTTGCCTTGCGCAGCGATGCAGGCGTCTACCAGCGCGCTGTTGTCGGCGCCGTGGCAGGTGGCCTGCACGATGACGTTACGCGCAAAACCCAGGTGGTCGCGCAACGCGAAGAGCTGGGCCTTGCTGGCGTCGCAAGGTGTGTACTTGCGTTCTGGGGCGTAGGGAAATTCCGCGCCGGGGCCGAAGACGTGGCAGTGCGCGTCCACGCTGCCGGCGGGCAGTTTGAATGTTGGCTTGCTGGGTCCGGCATACCAGTCGAGCCAGCCAGGGGTTTTGTCGAAGGTCATGGCGGGTTTTTGGTCAGCAGATTCAGTCCGCAGATTCAGTCAGCAGACTCGAAGGGCATGCCAGCGTACTGCTCGGCCAGCGCAGCCTGCGCGTGGCGTGACGCCTTGAGGTAGTCGAGTTCGACTTCCTGCGCGCGCTGGTCAAAGTCGGATGCGCCTGGAAAGCGGTGCAACAGCGTCGTCAGGTACCAGGACGTGCGCACCGAACTCCAGACGCGCCGCAGTGCCATCGCGCTGTAGCCGCCGAGAAGACGGTCACTGCCTTCCGTGTAGTGCGCGGCCAGTGCGCGGGCCAGGTAGAACACATCCGACACCGCCAGGTTCAAGCCCTTCGCCCCAGTGGGCGGCACGATGTGCGCGGCATCGCCACACAGGAACAGCTTGCCGTGGCTCATCGGTTCGGAGACAAAACTGCGCAGCGGCGCAATCGACTTCTCGATCGTCGGCCCGGTCTGAATGGCGTTGGCCAGCTCGGGCGGAAAACGCGCGGTCAACTCGCTCCAGAAGCGGTCGTCGGACCAGGCCTCGACCTTGTCGTCCAGCGCCACCTGCACGTAGTAGCGGCTGAGCGTGGGGCTGCGCATGCTGGCCAGCGCAAAGCCGCGCGGGTGGTTGGCGTAGGTGATGTCGGGCAGCGGCGCGGTGCGCGACATCACGCCCAGCCAGCCGAAGGGGTAGGCCTTCTCGAATTCACGAAGGTAGCCGGCAGGAATGGCCTTGCGGCTGACGCCGTGGAAGCCGTCGCAGCCGGCGATGTACTCGCAGTCCAGCCGTAGCTCTTCGCCGTTGTGTCGGAAGAGCAAATGCGGCCGATCGCCCGTCACAGCCATCGGCCGCACGTCTTCCACTTCGGTCAGCACCGTCGCATTGCGGCGGTCGGCGGCGGCAAACAGGTCTTCCTGGATCTGCGTCTGGCCGTAGGCCATGAAACGTTTGCCCAGGTGCTTGAAGCAGTCGATGAAGAAGCTGTCGCGGCCGGCCCAGACGATCTTCATGCCGTCGTGCGCGTGGCCCAGCGCGTCCATGCGCTCACCCAGGCCGTTCTTGCGCAGCAGATCGACGGTGGTCTGCTCCAGCACACCGGCGCGGATGCGTGCCAGCACGTAGCTGCGGCTCTGCCTTTCCAGCACCACACTCTCCACGCCGTGGCGGTGCAGCAGTTCCGACAGCAGCAGACCGGCGGGGCCGCCGCCAATGATGGCGACTTGGGTCTTCATGGTGCGCTGTTCTTCGATGATCTGCGGATGTTTGCCAGCAGGCGATCAGCCTCAGTGCGCCAGTCCTCACTGCGTGCAAAGCCGGGCTCACCGCGTGTGCCGAAGACACCCGCGTCGCCTTGGTCGGCTATTTCCCTGTCGCGCTCTGCGGTGCCGGCGGCGGACAGCGGCGTGAGGCCCGCGTCGCGCACCGTGCGCGCCGCTTCTTGCATTTCTTCGCCGCGCCGACGGCCGTGTTCGATCACGCGTTGAAACGCATACGTGGCCTGCTTCTGCCAGTCGACGCCGGGGTAGGTTTCGCAGAGCGACGCGATCACTGCGTCTTCCACGCCGTAGTGGCGCGCGGTCGTCAGGCTTTCGATGAGCATGGCCTCCAGGCCCTTGATCATCACGCTGCGGCAGAGCTTGGTGGCTGAGGCCACGCCGAGTTTGCTGCTGGCGACTTTGGCGGAAAAGCCCAGCGCGGTGATCACTGGCAACAGTGTTGCCGCGTGCGTGCCGCCCAGCAGCAGCGGCACTTTGATGCGGTAGCCGGATATCAGCGTCATCACCGCGCCTTCGACATAGCGCCCACCCGCACCGTCTATGAGTGCAGCGGCTTCCTGCTTGGCGCCCGGTGACGCGGAATTGAAGTCAAGGAAGAAAGCGCCGCCGATGGCTCCAACGCAGGCCTCGGCCACCGCCACGGTCTGGCTGGCGGTGACGGCTGAGATCACCAGTTCTGCACCGCGCACCGCGTCGGCGTGCGATGCCACCAGTTGCACGCCGCAGCGCGCCGCATGGTCGTTCAGCACCGCGCCAGCCGCTGTGCCAAGCTTCACGTCGAAAGCCGTTACCGCGTGGTCGTGCGCGCGCAGGTCTTCGGCCAAGGTCTTGCCGACTTCGCCGTAGCCGATCAAGCCGATGTGCATGGTTTGTCGTGTGCGTCAGTCGATGTAGCGCAAGCCGGCCTTGGCCAGCGGTTCGCGCATGTTGTACATGTCCAGGCCCAGCACACCGGCGGCGAGCTTGGCGCGTTTTTCGCCTTCGTTGGCCTCGCGCGCTACGGCGGCGTCGGCGACCTTGCGCGCAACTGCTGCCGGCACCACGACGACACCGTCGTCGTCGGCGACGATGGCATCACCCGGCGTCACCCACATGCCGGCGCAGACGACGGGGATGTTCACCGAGCCGATCGTGCTCTTGATGGTGCCCTTGCCGCTGATGGCCTTGCTCCACACGGGGAAGCCCAACTCGGTGAGGTCCTTGACGTCGCGGCAGCCGGCGTCGATGACAAGGCCAACCGCACCACGGGCGCGGAAAGACGTGGCCAGCAGGTCGCCGAAGTAGCCGTCGGTGCAGTCGGCGGTGATGGCCGCGACCACGATGTCGCCGGGCTGAATTTGCTCGGCCACCACGTGCATCATCCAGTTGTCACCCGGGTGCAGCAGCACGGTGACGGCGGTGCCCGAGATGCGAGCACCGGCGTAGATGGGGCGCATGTACGGCTTCATCAGGCCGACGCGGCCCATCGCCTCGTGCACGGTGGACGCGCCGAAGCGCGCCAGTTCAGTGGTAGCCGCGCGGTCGGCGCGCACGATGTTGCGTTTGACGATGCCGAGTTCAAACATGCTCAGAGTCCCCTTGCTTTGAGAGCCGCATCCAGCCGCGGATAAACCCGGCGCGCGTTGCCTTCATAGATCTGGTGACGGTCATCACCGACGACGATCGTGCTGGCTTCGATGTAGCGCTTGGTGTCGTCGAAATAATGCCCGGTTTCGGGGTCGATGCCGCGCACCGCGCCGATCATCTCGCTGGCGAAGAGGATGTTCTTCACCGGGATCACCTTCGTCAGCAGGTCGATGCCGGGCTGGTGATAGACGCAGGTGTCGAAGTAGATGTTGTTCATCAGGTGTTCGCTCAAGCGCGGCTTCTTCAGCTCTTGCGCCAGGCCGCGGTAGCGCCCCCAGTGGTAGGGCACCGCGCCGCCACCGTGCGGAATGACGAAGCGCAGCGTCGGGAAGTCCTTGAACAAGTCACCCTGCAGGCACTGCATGAAGGCGGTCGTGTCGGCGTTGATGTAGTGCGCGCCGGTGGCGTGGAAGCAGGCGTTGCAGCTGCTGCTGACGTGCACCATGGCGGGGATGTCGTAGGCCACCATCTTCTCGTAGATGGGGTACCACTGGCGGTCGGTCAGCGGCGGGCTGGTCCAGTGGCCGCCCGACGGGTCGGGGTTGAGGTTGATGCCGACGTTGCCGTATTGCTCCACACACTTCACCAGTTCGGGGATGCAGGTCGCCGGATCGACGCCGGGGCTTTGCGGCAGCATGGCGGCGGGGATGAAACTGTCGGGGAAAAGCTGCGACACGCGGTAGCAAAGTTCGTTGCAGATGGCAGACCAGGTTGCCGACACGTTGAAGTCGCCGATGTGGTGCGCCATGAAACTGGCGCGCGGGCTGAAGATCGTCAGGTCGCTGCCGCGCTCTTTCATCAGGCGCAACTGGTTGGTTTCGATGCTCTCGCGCAGTTCGTCGTCGCTGATCTTCAGGTCGGCCGCCTTCGGCGCGCTGGCCGGATCCTTGATGCCGGCAATCTGCGCGTTGCGCCAGTTTTCCAGCGCCTTGGGCGCGGTGGTGTAGTGGCCGTGGCAGTCGATAATCATGGGCTGTCCTTGCGACTTCTGCGCGTCGATTTGCGGGGGGTGTTCAAGCGGGTTCCATGCCCTGACGCCGCTTGGTAGCGGCGGCATCGATTGAGGTCATGAAGTGAAGCATCTCGCGCACGGCATCCGACTGCCTTGAGCCCTGGCACAGCGCGGCCGAGAAGGTGGTGATGCAGGCGATGGCTGGCGGCAGCGTGCCGACGACGGTAATGCCGTCCAGATGCATCAGTTCGCTCAATTGCTGGAAGCCAAGCTCGACGTCGCCGCGCGCCACGAGTGTGCCCACCGGCACGCCCGGCGGCGCCTGCACCAGGCGGCTGGCGATGGTTTGCGTGATGCCCCAGCGCTCAAAGAGCTTCGTCAGGAATACGCCGCTGGGCCCTGTGGAAAAGCTGATGCTGCTGGCGGTCAAGACGGCTTGGCGCACGGCTTCTTCGCTGCCCAGGTCAGGCTGCGGCGCGCCAGCGCGCACGGCGATGGCAACCGGCGAACGCACAAGATCGACCTTGCTGCCGGCCACCAGATGGCCGCTGGCAATGAGCTTGTCGATGGCGTCGGAGGCGAGCACCACCACGTCGAAAGCCTCGCCGGCCTGCACGCGCTTGACAGCGTCCACACCGCCCACCGACTGCATCGCCAGCTGGCGGCCGGCGCGTCGTGTGTAGTCGGCCGACAGCTCGGCAAGCAGCTGGCGCGTGGCCATCGACGAAATGCCGCAGAGTGCAGTCTTCATGACGACTTGGGGTTGAGCACGGGCTGATTCTTGAACAGTGCGACACATTCATCAATGCGATTTCCGGACTGGCTGATAGATCAATTTGATAAGGCCAAGAATAGGCGCGATGGACCTCAAGCAGCTTGCCTACTTCGTGCAGGTGGCCGAACTCGGCAGCTTCACGCGTGCCGCCAGCGCGCTGCGCGTAGCGCAGCCGACGCTGAGCCGCCAGGTGCGTTTGCTGGAAGTGGAACTGCACCAGCCGCTCTTTGACCGCAACGGCCGCGGCGTCACGCCCCGCTGGCACGCGCCTCCTGGCGCACGGCCGCGGCATCCTGCAGCAGGTGGAGCGCGCGCGGCAAGACTTGGAAGACCAGCGCGGTGCGGCCTCGGGTTTGCTGTCGATCGGCCTGCCGCCCAGCATCAGCCGCAGCCTCACGGCGGCGATGGTGGATGCTTTCCGCGAGCACTTCCCCAGGGCGACCATCAGCGTTGTTGAAGGCCTGTCCACCGACACGCTGGAATGGCTGGCGCAAGGCCGGGTGGACTGCGCCGTTGTCTATAACGCCACGCCGGCTGCGGCCATCGACTTGGCTCCGGTGCTGCAGGAACGGCTGTACCTGCTGTCGGCGCGCAGTGCGGCGAAGATGCTCGTCGGCAGGCCGGTGGCACTGGCCGATGTGGCGCAGCGTGCGCTGGTGATCCCGGCGCGCCCGCATGCCATCCGCATGCGGCTGGAAACGGTGCTGGCCGAAGCCTGGCTGAAGCCGCGCGTGGCGCTGGAAATTGAAAGCGTGCCCGCCATCCTGGACCTGGTGCAACGCCGCGCGCTGCACGCCGTGCTGTCGCTCAACGCGGTGCGCGGCAGTGGCCGCGAGCCGGCTTTCACCGTGCGGCCCGTTGCTGAAACAGGCCGTGATGCTGCTGGCACAAATGCTGAAAGAGCAACTGGCGGCTTAGCGACGACCGCGCCCGGCACCTGCTGCCAAATCTTCACGCCGCAGCCCGGGTTGCCCAGCATGCGCCTTTGCGGCTGTCAAAGCTGCGTATGCGAGCATGGGCAGGCTCAGATGTCACCCGCCCAACCCGTCCCGTCCTGCACCCCCAAGGAGCCCGCTTGAAGCCCATGCCCATGCGCCATTTTGCCGTCGCCACCTTCGCCGTTGCGATGGCGGCCGCTGCGCCTGCGTTCGCCGCCAACCATGCGCTCATCATGTGGATCGGCGACTACGGCGACCCCAAGTCCGACCTGCCGGGCATTGACCTTGACGCCGCCAACGCACGCAAGATTGCCGTCGCCATGGGCGTGCCGCCGCAGAACATCACCGAGATCAGCAACGCCAAGCTCACGCGTGACGGCATCCGCACCGGCTTGGCGTCGCTGTACCAGCGCATTGCCGATGGCGACAAGGTCTTCATCTACTACTCGGGTCACGGCGGCCAGGTGCCGGGCCATCAGACGGCGGCCAAGTGCAGCGAAGTGCTGGTAGCGCGCGACGGGCTGGTGCTGGACGCCTTTTTGCAAGACGCGCTCACCACCATCGGCAAGAAAGCGAGCCAGGTGGTGATGATGAACGACTCTTGCTTTTCGGGCGGCGCCGCCACCAAGAGTGTCGGGGATGTGCCAGAGATCGGCTCGAAGCCGAAGTTCCTGGCCGTCGGCGCCAAGGGTGAGACGGCCGTCACCGCTGGCTATGCCTGCGGTGACCCCACCAACACCGCCAAGCTCACGCGCAGCCTGGACGTTATGGCCAAGGACGCCCGCGGCCCGCAGGTGCTGTACATCGCGGCGTCCAACGACACCCAGGTGTCCTTTGCCACCAACAAGGGCAGCGTGGGCACGCTGGCCTGGGCGCACTGCATCGGCCTGGCGGGGGCCGACGCCGACCGCAGTGGCCGCATCAACGGTGAAGAACTGCGTGAATGCGCGCAGAGCTATATCGACGCGCGGCGCACCAAGCAAACCGTCATGCTGCAGGGCAACGCCAAGTTGCCGCTGTCTTTTGTGCAGACTGTGGCTGCGCCCGTGCCTGCGCCCGCACCAGTAGCTGCGCCCACACCGGTGCCGCAGCCGACGGCCGCCGCGCCGACCCCCGCTCCCGCCCCCGCACGCGCGGAGCCACCGCCCCCTGCCGCCACCGCAGCCGTCAACGCCGCGCAGGCCCTGCATGACCTGAGGGCCGGCGCTGACCGCGGCATGCCGGTGCAGCTGGTCACCGCGCGCAACAGCCTGCGCATCGGCAAGGATTTCCTCGACTTCTCGGTCACCACGGCGCAGCAGGGTTTCCTGTACCTGTTGCAGGTGGGCAGCGACGGCAAGACCTTCAACCTGCTGTTCCCGAACAAGATCGACAGCAACAACGCACTGTCCGCAGGCACCCACCGTTTCCCGCGCGACAGCTGGCGGCTGCGGGCCGGCGGCCCGGCCGGCAAGAGCCACATCATCGCGATCGTTTCGCCGGTGAAGAAGGACCTGTCGCGCGACATGGACGGGTCTTCGGTGTTCCCGTCCAGCGGCGCGAACCAGCGCGCCACGCGCACCTTGGTGGTGGAGGCAACTGGCAGTGGTGAAGGTGGCTCTGGGCGCTACGGCGCCAGCGACGTGATCACCATCAACGAGACCACCGAATGAAGGCGGCGGGCTTGAAGGCCTGCCAACGCCAGGCCGTGGCGGCCGCTGGTGTGGCGACCGCTGTGTGGGCCGTTGCGCTTGCCCTGGCGCCCTTGCAGGCCGCTGAGGCCACCCCGGCGCCAGCCCCCGCAACAGCAGCACCCGCAGCACCCGCTGCACCCGCTGCATCCGCACTCACAGACCTCGGCCAGGCGCTGCTGCGCTCCGCCACCGGGCCCAACGCCGTGGTCTCGCCCGTGGCCACCGCCGTCGCGCTGGGCCTGGTGCAGGCTGGTTCCACTGGCGCGGCAGAGTCCGAGATCGAAACCCTCTTCGGCATTGGCCGCAGCGGCGCCCGCGCGTTGCGCCAGACCTTGCCGGCCCTGTTGCGGCAGATGCAGGGTGAAGGCAGCGCGTCCTCTTCGTCCTCTTCGTCGTCTGTGTCCCCGCTGGCGCTGGCGCTGGCGGCACGCATGTGGGTGGACAACACAGCCGCGCCTGCCGTGCCGGCTGCCTACACGCAGCGCCTGGCCAGCCGCTGGCAAGCCGACGCGCTGCGGGTGTCCTTCGCCAAGAGCGAAGCCACGCGCGCCCAGATCAACAGCTGGACGGCCGACCGCACCGGCGGTCGCATCAAGGACCTGCTGCCGCCCGGCAGTCTCAGCGCGACGACGCAGATGGCACTGACGTCGGCGGTGTACTTCCGCAGCCCCTGGGAAAAACCCTTCGACCCCGCGCAGACCGCGCCGCGCCCTTTCAAGACCTCGGCCGGCACCGCCAAAGACGTGCCGACGATGGTGGACGAGCGCAGCGTGCTGCAAGCCCGCATCGACGGTCATCTGGTGATGGAGATTCCCTTCGGCACCGCCGGTGCCGGCAGCGGGTTTGCATTGCTGGTGGCGGTGCCTGAGGAAGGGGCGGCCGGGGCTTCCGCAACGGCCCCGTTCACGGGCGCGCAGCTTGCCCGCTGGCGCACCGCGCTGCAGCCGCTGAAGTGCGAACTGGCGCTGCCGCGCTTTGCGATTCCGCCGCAGTCGGGTTCGCTCAAGACCGTGCTGCAGGGGCTGGGTGTGAAGACCGTGTTCACCGACATGGCCGACCTGCGCCCGATGCTGGGCCGCCAGGCCAAGCAGATGCACCTGGACGACCTGCACCACGCCGCCGGCATCACGGTGGACGAAGAAGGCGGCGTGGCCGTGGCAGCGGCTGCAGCCACGGTGCGGTCCAAGTCGCTGGCACTGCCGGTGCCGCCCTGCGCCGTGGACCGGGCCTTCGCCTTCGCGCTGGTGCACCAGGCCAGCGGCGCGCCGGTGTTCGTGGGCCGCGTGGGCGATCCGGCGCGCGGCGAATAGGGCAGCGCTAGAGCCCGGCCCAAGCAGCGTTTTTATGCGCTGCGCAAATAAGCATCGGCGCTTTCATTCGTTGGCCGTTGGCGCCGGCCTTCCTAACATGCAGCTTCCGAGTCTTGCCGGAGGGCCCCATGTTTTCACTGCACGCGCTGCTGCATCCACTGTTTCGCCTGCTCACCGCCTTGCTGCTGGCCGCGGGCGCCGCCACAACGCAGGCCAGGGACATCACGCTGCTCAACGTCAGCTATGACCCCACGCGCGAGCTGTACGCCGACATCAACAAGGCCTTTGCCGCCAGCTGGAAGGCGAAGACCGGCGACACGGTCCTGGTGCGCCAGTCGCATGGCGGATCGGGCAAGCAGGCGCGCTCGGTCATCGACGGCCTGGGCGCCGACGTGGTGACGCTGGCGCTGGCCTACGACATCGACGAGATCGCTGCCAGGGCGCACCTGCTGCCGGCCGACTGGCAAAAGCGCCTGCCGCGCAGCAGCGCGCCGTACACATCCACCATCGTCTTCCTGGTGCGCAAGGGCAACCCGAAGGCCATCAAGGACTGGGACGATCTGACGCGGCCCGGCGTGGCCGTCATCACCCCCAACCCGAAGACATCGGGCGGCGCGCGCTGGAACTACTTGGCGGCCTGGGGGTACGCACTCAAGAAGCAGGGTGCTGCTGCCCCCGGTCAAGCTCAAGCTCAAGCCAAGGCCCAGGCCTTTGTCGCCAAGATTTTCGACAACGTGCCGGTGCTCGACACCGGCGCCCGCGGCGCCACCACCACCTTTGTCGAACGTGGCATTGGCGACGTGCTGCTGACGTGGGAAAACGAAGCCCTGCTGGCGCAGCAGGAACTGGGGCCGGACCGCTTTGAGATCGTCGTGCCCAGTGTGTCGATCCTGGCCGAGCCGCCGGTGGCGTTGCTGGACAAGGTGGTGGACCGCAAGGGCACACGCGCCGCAGCGCAGGCCTACCTCGACTTCCTCTACACCCCCGCCGCGCAGGACCTGGCTGGCCGCCACCACTACCGGCCCGGTGACCCTGCAGCGGCTGCGCGCCACGCCAAACAGTTTCCGAAGATCCAGCTCTTCACAGTGAATGAACTTTTCGGCAGCTGGGCGCAGGCGCAGAAGGCGCACTTTGCCGACGGCGGCAGCTTCGACCAGGTCACTGTGCGCAAGCAGTGAGCGGCTGACCCCACGCCATGCTGCTGTCCAGAACCCTGCTCAAACGCCACAGCGTGCTGCCCGGCTTCGACCTGACGCTGGGCTTTGCGCTGCTGTACCTGAGCCTTGTCGTGCTGCTGCCGCTGTCGGCGGTGTTCCTCAAGACTTTCAGCATGAGCCTGCCGCAGTTTCTGGACGCCACCACCACACCGCGGGTGCTGGCCTCGTACAGGCTGACTTTTGGCGCGTCGCTGGCAGCGGCCTTGCTCAATGCCGTGGCCGGGTTGCTGGTTGCCTGGGTGCTGGTGCGCTATGACTTCCCATTCAAGCGTGTGGTGGACGGCCTGGTGGACCTGCCTTTTGCGCTGCCCACCGCGGTGGCCGGCATCACGCTGACGGCGCTGTACGCGCAGAACGGCTGGCTTGGCCAGTGGCTGCCTTTCAAAGTGAGCTACACGCCGATCGGCGTCTGGCTGGCGCTGGTGTTCATCGGCCTGCCCTTTGTCGTGCGCACGCTGCAGCCGGTGCTGCAGGACCTGAGCCTGGACGTGGAAGAGGCTGCCGCGACGCTGGGCGCCAGCCGCTGGTTGACCTTCACCAAAGTCATCCTGCCGGCGCTGACACCCGCTCTGCTGACCGGCGCGACGCTGGCTTTTGCGCGCGCCCTGGGCGAATACGGTTCGGTGATCTTCATCGCTGGCAACCTGCCCATGGTGAGTGAAATCACGCCGCTCTTGATCATCACCAAGCTGGAGCAGTACGACTACGCCGGCGCCACGGCGCTGGCAATGGTGATGCTGCTGGCTTCGTTTGCGCTGCTGCTGCTGGTCAACGCGCTGCAGGGCTGGTCGCGGCAGCGCCAGGGGCGGCTGTGAACACGCCCGACTTGCCAGCGGTGGCGGTGCAACCCGCGGCGTCTGGCGCTCGGGGCGCGCCGCCGCTGCGGCGTCCGCACAGCCCCACCGCCGAGCCGCGCTGGCTGCGCTGGCTGTTGATCGGCAGCGCCCTGTGCTTCATGGCGCTCTTCCTCTTCATCCCGCTGGCCAGCGTGTTTGCGCAGGCGCTGCGCAAGGGCTTTGCGGTTTATCTGGCCGCCATCACCGAGCCCGACGCCGTGTCGGCCATCCGCCTGACGCTGCTGGCGGCGGCCATCAGCGTGCCGCTGAACCTGGTGTTTGGCGTGGCAGCGGCCTGGGCCATCGCCAAGTTCGACTTTCGTGGCAAGCAGTTGCTGCTGACGTTGATCGACCTGCCGTTTTCCGTCAGCCCCGTCATCGCCGGGTTGGTTTTTGTGCTGCTCTTCGGCATGCAGGGCTGGTGGGGCGGATGGCTGCGCGCGCACGATGTGCAGGTGATCTTTGCCGTGCCGGGCATCGTGCTGGCCACGCTGTTCGTGACCTTCCCTTTCGTGGCGCGCGAACTGATCCCGCTGATGCAGGCGCAGGGTACTGAACAGGAAGAGGCGGCGCGGCTGCTGGGTGCCAGCGGCTGGCAGATGTTCCGCCGCGTCACGCTGCCGAACGTCCGCTGGGCGCTGCTGCACGGCGTGATCCTGTGCAACGCCCGCGCAATGGGCGAATTTGGCGCGGTCAGCGTGGTCAGCGGCCACGTGCGCGGACAGACCAACACGTTGCCGCTGCACATCGAGATCGTTTACAACGAATACCAGTTTGCAGCCGCCTTCGCGGTGGCTTCGCTGCTGGCCGCGCTGGCGCTCTTGACGCTGGTGCTGAAGGCGCTGGTGGAGCGGCACATGACCCCGGGCGCACCGTCTGCAAGGCCAACATGAACATCGACATCCAGAACCTGAACAAGCGCTTCGGCCACACTGTGGTCTGCGACGCCGTCAACCTGCACATCGGCAGCGGTGAACTGGTGGCGCTGCTGGGGCCGTCGGGCTCGGGCAAGACGTCGCTGTTGCGCATCGTGGCGGGGCTTGAAGTGCCCGACAGCGGTCATGTGTCTTTTGACGGCACCGACGCAACGCATGCCGACGTGCGCACACGCGGCGTTGGCTTCGTCTTTCAGCACTACGCGCTCTTCAACCACTTGAGCGTGTTCGAGAACATCGCCTTCGGCCTGCGAGTGCGGCCACGGGCCACGCGGCCGGGTGCTGCGGACATCCGGCGCCGCGTGACGCAACTGCTGCAGCGGGTGCAACTGGAAGACCTGGCGGCACGTTTACCGCACCAGCTCAGCGGCGGCCAGCGCCAGCGCGTGGCCCTGGCGCGCGCGCTGGCGGTGGAACCAAAGGTGCTGTTGCTGGACGAGCCCTTCGGCGCGCTGGACGCGCAGGTGCGCAAGGAACTGCGCCGCTGGCTGCGCCGCCTGCACGACGAGATGCGCCTGAGCACCGTGCTGGTCACCCACGACCAGGACGAAGCGCTGGAGGTGGCAGACCGCGTCGTGCTGATGCACAAGGGCCGCATCGAACAGCAAGGCACGCCGGACGCGCTGGTGGACGCACCGGCAACCGACTTCGTCCGTCAGTTCATGGCGGACGTGCGGCCGAAGCGTGCAAGCTTTGCCGCGACCGTTGGCTAGCCCTCGCCCAGCCCTTGCCTATTCGTCGATATCCGGTTTGCGGGAAGCGGCTGCCTGGTCCACCACCGCCCGCGTCAGCGGGGACGCAAAGCTGGCGATGAAGTCGTACACATAGGCGCGCAGGAAGCTGCCGCGCTTGATGGCCAGCCGCGTCATGTTGCTGGCAAAGAGATGGCGCGCGTCGATGGCTGCCAGGGCCGCGTCGCGCTTGTCGTCAAAGGCAATGGCGGCAATGATGCCCACGCCCATGCCAAGTTCGACATAGGTCTTGATGACGTCGGCGTCCATCGCCGACAGCACGAGCTTCATTGCCAGGCCCTGACGCGCAAAGGCTTCGTCGATGTGGCTGCGCCCTGTAAAGCCAGCGTCGTAGGTCATGACGGGAAAGCGCGCCAGCGCCGCCAGCGTCAGCGGCACACCGCGCTGCGCATCCAGCGCCAGCGGGTGCAGGTCGGGATAGCGCTTCGGCACGATGACGCTGTGCGTCCACTGGTAGCAGGGCAGGGCGACCAGTTCGGGGTAGCTGGCCAGTGCCTCGGTGGCGACGCCGATGTCGGCCTCGCCCGAAAGCAGCCATTCCGCCACCTGGCGCGGTGAACCCTGGTGCAGCCGCAGTTCCACGCCGGGGTGGGCCTGGCTGAAGTCGCGCACGGCGGGCGGCAATGCATAGCGTGCCTGGGAATGGGTCGCGGCGATCGTCAGCACGCCGCGGCCCTGGTTGGCAAAGTCTTCGCCGGCACGCTTCAGGTTGTCGGCGTCCTGCAGCAGCCGCTCGACGAGCGGCAGCACCGTGACGCCAGGTGCGGTCAGGCCTGTCAGCCGCTTGCCGGCGCGCACGAAGATCTCGATGCCCAGTTCTTCTTCCAGTTCGCGGATCTGCCGGCTCACCCCGGGCTGCGACGTGTTCAGCACCTCTGCGACCAGCGTGAGGTTGAAGCCTTGGCGCACGGTTTCGCGCACGGAGCGCAGCTGTTGCAGATTCACGGCAGCTTCAGGGCCAGGGCCTGGTGGACGGGTGCCGGTACCAGAGCCGCTCGGCGTTGCGCTGCGGCAGTGTGTCGCGCTCGGCCATGAAGTCGTCCAGCAGCCGGCGCGCGACAGCAGGCCTCTGCGCGCGCGGCACCGGCTGCC
>JAYSYB010000367.1:0-1500 GCA_043716775.1 Rubrivivax sp. | reverse complement strand
AGGGCGGTTTCAAGCTTGAAGCGCGACGCCTCTGATGAAATCCGCAGTCAATGCCGAGAACACTTCGTGCGGGGAGTGGAAGTTGAGGATCTTGCGTGGGCGGTGGTTCAGCGAGTGCTCGATGGCGGTGAGCTGCTGATGGCTGACCTGGCTGAGGTCCATGCCCTTGGGCAGGTACTCGCGGACCAGCCCGTTGGCGTTCTCGTTGGAGCCGCGCTGCCAGGGGCTGTGGGGATCGCAGAAGAAAATGTCGATCTTCAACTGCGCACTGAGCGTCTCGTGCAGCGCCATCTCCGATCCCTGGTCGTAGGTCATGGTCTTGCGCAGGCTTTCGGGCACGCTCTTGAGGCGGCGCTTGAAGCCTTTGAGGACGTCCTCGGCGGTGTTGCCATCGAGCTTGACGAGCATGATGTAGCGGCTGATGCGCTCGACCAGGGTGCCCACGGACGAGCGGTTCATGGCGCCCTTGATGAGGTCGCCCTCCCAGTGGCCGGGGACGATGCGTGCCGCCACCTCAGGCGGGCGCAGGCTGATGTTGGTCATGTTGGGCAGCCCACCCTTGCGGGCGGTGCCGCGCGAGCGCGGCAGCCGCGTCTTGTGGCTCTTGCGCAGCAGGCCCACCAGCTCGGTACGCAGCGTGCTGCGCGGCATGGCGTAGATCGCGCAGTAGATGGTCTCGTGCGACACGCTCAACGCAACCGGCGCCAGCGCCTGCGCGGCTGGATCGGCCGACTTGTTCATGCGGGGCAGTTTGCCCGCGATCTGCTGCGGCGACCAACGACAGCGCAGGCCGTCGATGACCGTGCGCCACAGCGGCGACTGAGTGTCCGAGCCCAGCTTGCGCCGACAGACGCCGGCTTTGCCACGGCGCTGCCGAGCGCGCACCTGGGCCGCGCCGGCTTGATAGTCTGCCGCCCGCGCAGTGGGCCGGGCCTTGCTGCGGTTGATCTCCCGGTTGATCGCCGAGCGGCTAAATCCCAGCTTGACAGCGATCGCCGGGCCGCTGAGCTGGGCTTGCAGCAGCGCCTGGATCGTAAGCGTGGCCCCAAGGCCCCATTGACTTCGGCGATTGCCTGAAGGCGGCCTGGGTCAGATGTCGAGCACGTGATGCAGCATGTGGAATGGCACACGCCACGTTCCACCATTGGCGGTGCCAGTGCCAATGGTGGCGGTGCGTTGGTTGATGCGCACGACCACCCCGGTGATGCTCCGACCATCGCGATTCTCGAACGTCACGGTGTCGCCTTGCTGGAACTCGCGCGTCTTGGTTGTCGCGGTGGCCGGCTCCGGTGGCGGCACGTACTGCGTTTGATCTTCCTGCCGTTCAGCGTCGGTGTAGCCCTGCATCGACACGCAGGGGATCTTCCAAGTGCGCTTCGTACCCTGTTCGAGCACGGTGGCCTGGGTGTCCTTGAAAGCGATGATCTTGCCGCTGCGCATCTGGCCGTCGCGGAAGTCGACGAAGCGAACTGCCTGGCCAAGATGCAGGCTTGCGCGTGC
>JAYSYB010000366.1:0-14651 GCA_043716775.1 Rubrivivax sp. | reverse complement strand
AGGTCAGCCAATTGATCCGGGGCAACCCGTCGGGTGTCTTGGCGTCAACCTCGACCCCTGACCGGCGGAGGTCTCGCTTCAGTTCTTCCACCATGTCCAGACTGCCCCGGCGCACGAAGGTGAAGACCAGAAACGCCCGCTCAGTGGTCCACCCTTCACGGATGATCCGGGCCACTTCACGGGCCACTGCCGAAGCCTCCTCACGGTCAGCCCGCAGGGAATAGCTGATGGTCGAGCGCCCCCCAGGGGACAGCAGCTGGCGCACCTCGACCCGCTCGAAGCTCTTCAGGTCAGCCGCACAGAAGCTCTCGACAATCTCGACCGTGGGATCAAGGCGGGCCAGTTCCCGGATGGGTGCCGATGCATCCAGCACCACCACATTCCGCAGCGTTGCCGGGACAGCTTCGCGTGCGGTCACCACACCGTCGCCCTGCTCACTGCCGACGACCCGCAGCGTGTCCTGAGACAGCGCCAAGAGGTCGCGGAGGTCCGACTCGAAACCCTTCAAGGCCCCACCACGGCGGCCCACCTGGTCACGGAAGGCCTCGACCGTCGCCGGGTCCAGTTCCCCCAGGAGGACAGGGGCACCATTGCTGTGTGGGTCGCCGCTCGCCAGCAGTTCCGCCAGCGTGGCCCGGATGCGCCCTGCTGCGTCCTGAAGGTAGGCCACAAGCTGCCGCAGCAGTGCGTTGCCGCTGCCCTCGGACTCGACAGCCAGCACAGCCACAGCAGAGAAGAACGCCCGGGCTCTGAAGGCGAAGGCATCGGCCCTCATAAAGGTCTCGTCATAAACGCACAGGGCCCGGCGGGTGCCCTCATGGTTGCCGAACAGATCGAAGTCACGCCCACTCCGCACCCGGGCATGGGTCACCAGCTGGAAGGGCCGCGACTCGTTGCCGGTGCTGGGTTCCGATGCCTCCGGGACCGCGTGCTTCAGGCCGATGCACTCCGGCGGGGCCCCGTGGGCCATCATCGCGCGCTTCAGGGCGCACAGGGCCTCTACCTTGGATGCAGCCACGGACAGGGCCACGACATACCCAAGCCGGTGCAGCGCGGCCACGAAGGCCACGACAGCGGAGGTTTTGCCCATGCCGGTGGGCAGTGGGTAGGCCTTGCGGCCCTGCTGGGCCCTTGTGCAGTACCCGGTGAAGCTGTCCACAAGTTCAAACAGCGCGGCCCGGTGCATCTCGGAAAGGGTGTTGCCGTGCCCCTCAAGGTCAGCGGTGAGGATGGCGAACGCGGTGCGGGTCAGCAGCGGCCCGTCTATGTCGGCGGGGGGCGTCATTGCTTCGCCCTTGAGGCACCGAAGGGCACGGCCGCTGCAGTGAGGTCAGCAGCAGCACCGCCCGGCCCCGAAGTCCCGGTCACACCCGCCGACTCACACCAGCGCCGAACCTCCGCAAGGAGGCCCGCGCTCGGTCGCTCTTGATGCAAAGCCTTGTAGAGCGCCTGAAGGTAGGCCCGTTCGATGCGCTGCAGCCGCTTCATGCCGGCCTTGTCGGTCGGGCCTTGCAGGGCCCCCATGTCTCGCAAATAGCGGCCGGCCACCGACAGGAAGTCCGTCGAGACCTTGCGGTTCCCGGTCAGTTTCCCCAGCAGGCTCTGGGCCAGTGCGTGGTGTAGTTCGTGGGCCAGTTCGTTGATGGTCGGGGTTGGGGTCATGTGGTGGGCCCGGTGGTGGCGTGTGTGAGTGCAGCGGCGCGGGCAGCACGCTTCGCCTTCCTGCCCGCAGTCATCTTGAAGGTCTGGCTCTGCAAGATGCTTTGACAGTAGGTGTCCGCGCGCTCCTCCATTGCCTGCATCTCCGCAAGGCGACATGGGCCACTGAGGAGGGTCTGAAGGTCCGGCAGCGGCTCGCCAACAGGCGCGGTGTGTAGCCGAAGCTGGGCCATTTGCTGATCCTCCGGGCTCACTTGGAAAGCATTGCAGGCTCGATTCACCGCACGGACTTCCAAGGCGGGCCCTGTGGCTTCTTGCTGGGACTGGTGGTGTAGGTGCTCGACATAGACGGCCAGGGCACGACGGATCACCCCGGCGGAAGGAACCCTGCGCGAACCTGCGCGGGCCAGCCACACCTGGGCGTACTCCAGGGCAAAGGCGGCGGGGAAAGACAGCGCCGCTTGTGTCTTGAGTGCAGTACCGGTCAGTGCTTCGGTGGTGCGTTGCAGCCGGTGTGTAGGTTCGCGTTTCTCGCTCATGGTGTGGGGGGTGGGTGAGTGGTGGGGCCGGAACGGGCCGGCTGGACTGCGCAAAATGGCGTACCGGTGAAGGCACGCCATGCGGGGGATTGATGCGGGCACCTTGCGGCACCGGCTGTGGAGTGGTTTGTCCCTTGGAAGGGCTAGGGTCGGGGTTTAGACAGCCATCCCCCAGGGAAACGCACAGGGCAGGACACCCGGGCCCCTGCTGGATTCGCAGCGATAGCACCGCACAGGGCCCGGTTCGATTAGGGTGCACCGATGCAGACGCTGCCACGGCCGGTTCGATTACCGCGCTTGCAGGACTCAAAGCGAACTGGCATGATGCGCACTACTCAAAACGAACTGAGAGCCCATCATGTCCTTTGTCCGTGCCTACCTACGCGCTTCAACCACCGATCAAGACCCCGAGCGGGCCCGCAGTGACCTTCAGCGGTTCGCCCTGGAGAAGGGGCTGAAGGTGGCGTCGTGGTACGTCGAGAAAGAGTCAGGGGCAAAGCTAGACCGGCCGGAACTCTTCCGCCTTATCAAGGATGCAAGCCCAGGCGACGTGCTGCTGATCGAGCAAGTGGACCGGCTCTCACGGCTGAGCAGCGCCGACTGGGAAGCCCTGAAGCTGAAGCTCGCGGAGAAGCGGGTCCGGGTAGTCGCCCTCGACCTTCCCACCAGCTGGATGGCCGCGACACCATCAGCAGACGACGCCACGCAGGGGCTACTCGACGCCGTGAACCGCATGCTCTTGGACATGCTCGCAGTGGTGGCCCGCAAGGACTACACCGACAGGCGCCGAAGGCAGTCTCAGGGGATCATCAAGGCGAAGACTGCGGGGCTGTACCGGGGCCGGCAGCCGGACACTGTGAGGCACGCGCAGATTCTGGACATGCTCGACCGGGGTATCTCGTGGGTGGAGGTCTGCAAGATCACCAAGGCCAGCCGGTCAACACTGGCCCGCATCGTGGGTGCCCGGAAGGCTGCCACGGCATGAGGCTAACCCAGGCCCGCAAAGGGCTCTACAGCGCGCGCTAGAACCCGGCAGCTACCCACGCACGCGACATCGGCACCAAGCCACCCCGAGGGCTGCAGTGGGCCTGCATTCCGGCCTGCATTCCGGCCTGCATCCGTCCTACCTTCAACACTCCCACAAGAGGGACCATGCGGACAGCAGAAGGGCCACGCGGGCCCCACTGCAATCAGCACCGGTCAGCGACGCAAGCGAAGGCAGGCCGGCCGGTCCAGCGAGACCAGCCATCCCCCTGCCTGCATTTCCCAGCCGCCAGCATCGGACACCACGGCGGGCCACCACGGGCGCCCCGACAGCGGATAGAAGGCCACCCGAATGGAGTGCAGGGGTGAGGCCTCAAGGAGGGCATCAAAGGCCCCGGCCAGCGTGCAGCAGCGCCGCTGTAGTGTGGTCAGCGTGTCAGCAAAGGGGTTAGGTGTGGGGGCTGTAGTGGTGGCATTGGTGGTCATGGCTAACTGTCCTGATGAGCTACTGCAAAGGTGCAGCGGTGCGGACTGTGCCAGAGTCAAGCCGGCTTGTGTGGGAAGACCCCTCATACCTGGAATGGGCGCGGCCCGCAAGCGGGACTGATGAGCGAAGGGCGCAGCAGGGGAGCGGGTCGGGCCCGTGGTGAGAACGAGGGGGGGCCACGGGGGGAACTTCGGCCGGGCCGATCATCAGATGCCCCCTCGTAAATTTGTGCCGTGAATCGACAGGGTCTCCTCACAAGCTCACCCCCTGAGCCACCCGCAGCGCATCATGGTCCACGATGCTTGCCCCGTACTTCTCCCCCCACCTCGACCAGCCCCGCCCCTGCTGGCACTGCACCAGCTACGCGGGGATGCTCTACGGGGGAACTGCAGCGGCCTGCACATTGCCCAGGGCGGCCCGTGTGAGGTCTGCGCCCGGGACCGGCTGTAGTGCTTGGGAGCGTGAGACAGGGGCGGACGATGAACCCATGCAAGAAGCGCCCGAGTTACAGCGAAACTTGACGCGGCCAAGAAGGTGCCTTTGTGGACAACAGTGAACAAGCCCGCCGCAAGCGGTTGATTCTTCATTCGGCGGCAATGATGGGCGTGGGCGCCATTGGCTTTGCTGGAGGTGGCGGGGCAGATCATTCCGAAGGCTACGCGGATGACCTCTATTCGGCGCGCCTTGGCACGCTCGACAGCTTGAGGGCCCTGTACGAGGGCAGCGCCAGTCCCGCCGCCCCACCAGCGCCTTCGCCGCCCTCCGTTGCGACACTCGAAGGCCAGCTTGATGACACCACATCAGAGCCCGCAGCGCCGCCTGTCATTTGGACTTTGCAGGCAATCGTCGAAAAGACATCCCGGGGCCCTGAGGGCTACGGAATAGAGGTCATTGAACCGGCTTGGAACTTCTATTTGGATGCAATCGCGCGTGACCCAGCAGGTATGCAATCCCTGAACGCGGATCAATGGGAGCAAATGCTCGCCGCGTACTACACGAAGGAGGGCTACAACGTAATCTTGACCCCTCGAAGCGGGGATCAGGGGCGCGACCTAATCGCGGAGAAGCCCGGCCGATACGTCGTGCGCATCCTCGAACAGATGAAGGCTTACAGGCCCGACCTAACAGTCACCGCCGAGGAAGTGGCCGGATTCATGCACACCCTCAACTCTGACCGCCGGGCAACCCACGGAATCATCAGCACCACAGCCAAGTTTGCTCCACGGATCATGAATGACGCGAGGATCGCGCCCCATGTGGGAGGCCGCTTGACACTGGTTGACGGCACCACCCTTCGGGCGAACCTTTTGGAACAGCGGTCGAAGGGGAAACTCGCTGAGTAGCGTCTTAAGGCAACCAAAGAAGCCTTCCGGGGGCCGGCGCGCCGGTGCTACATTCCGCCCCAGCTGTGTCACTTTGCTGTGTCACACCCCAATCGGCGATCACTCTAAGTTGTTGATTTAAAACACTTTCCGTGTTTCGCTGGCGATGGTAAGGCTCGTCACCTTTGCCACGCAAGCAGGCCGCGGCCCCGTTCACGCAGCAGCTGGAAACGCGCCAGTTGACGCAGCGGCAGCAGCGCTGCCGTCAAGGCGCAGCGCCGATGGCGGGTTCTGTGCTTTCGTCCAGCGGCGCGTGCGCAGTACCTGCTTCCAGCGACGCGTGCGCCGTGCCATCTCCCAACGGCGCGTGCACAGTGTCTGCAGTCGGTGCGCCGGCGGCGGGCGACTTGCCTTGCAGCGCCGCCTGCAGGTCCCGCTGGTTCACGCTCAGCACGCGGCCGTAGCGCTGCACGACGCGTAGCAATGCCTGGGCGACGCGGGGTGCGGGCTCACCCAGCGCGTCCACGGCTTCGTTGGCGCAACTGGCCAGGGTGCGCAGGAGGTCATCGTCGGCTTCGGTGTTGCGCACCGGAGTGGCCAGCGGCAGGCGACGCGTCATCGCCAGCACGCTTTCGTCCAGCCCCCAGTGGCGGGCCACGGCAGCGCCGATGGCGTCGATGTCAGCGCCCAGCACCGCGTAGGCCGCCGCTTCTTCGCCCAGCCCGGGCTCATCGGCTTCGCCTTGGCGGGCCGACGGCGCGGTTTTCATCAAGCGGCGGATCTGCTGCGCTTCGTCGGCAAAGTGGTACTGCACCACCAGCCGGCCCAGGTTCTGCAGCAGCGTGATGAGGTAAACCACCTCGCCGTCATAGCCGGCTGGACGCAGCGCCATCGCCACGCGGCCGGCGCACTTGCAGCGGTCGATCAAGGTCTGCAGTTGCTGGGCCCCGCCTTCCTGCAGCGGACCGGGCCATTTGCGCAGTGCCAGGGCAGCGCGGCGCACGCCGTCCAGCCCCAGCATCGCGATGGCGCGGCGCACCGTCAACACCGGGCCGCTGCCGGCCACCTGGGCACCGCGCACCTGCGCGGTGTTGACCAGACGCAGCAGCTCGAAGGACAGCGCCAGGTCTTCCAGCACCACGTCGGCCAGCTCATTGGTGCGTTCGCGTTCCATCAGCGCCAGGCGCGCAGCGCGTGCGGCCGCACCGGGCGAAGATGGCAGCACGCCAGCGGCGCGCAGGCGGTCGGCCAGCAGCGCCATCGGGCCGGCGTCGGTGGCGGCGGCGGTCTGCAGCCAGCCTTCAAGCGCCCGCAGCAGAGTGCGTGCGCTGCGGTAGCGGATGCGTTCCTGGCGGTCGGTGGCGCGGTTGACGATGGCGCGCAGCGGCTCGGGGACTGGGTGCGCCGTCGACCAGGGCAGGCGCACAAAGTCGCGGCCCGCATGACCCGAATACGGGGGCAGCCGAAGGATGACGCGGCCCAGGTCCGCATCATCAAAGGCGCCACTGCCCGCCAACAGACCGTGCAGCAAGAGGCCCAGGGCCAGCACGTCGCGCTCTGCAGCTTCACGGTGGCTGCTGAGAATCATCGATTCAGTGGCGGCTGCTGCGCGGCGTCCCACGCTGTGCTGAGCCATCCCTGCGACCGTTCCTGCGGTCGTTCCTGCGGTCGCCCCAGCAGTCGTTCCTGCGGCCACGCCGGTGCCGGCCACGCTCACCTGGCCGCTTTCGCTGACCAGCACCAGGTAGGGCTGCAAGTCATGGTGCGCCACGCCGGCCTCATGTGCAAAAGCCAGGCCTTGCAGCGCCTGCGACGCCAGTGCCGCGGCTTCTGCCCCGGGCAGGCCCGTGGTGCTGCCGCGCTCGGCCAGCGTGGTGCAGTCGCGGGGGTCGTAGGCCACAAAGGGCCAGCCGTCCTGCACGCCAGACTCGACCACCGCTACGAGCTGCGGGTGGCTGAGTCTGGAGGCCTGGCGCATCGCCAGTTGCCAGTGTTCCAGCGCAGCCGCGTCGGCGGGTTGCACGCGCGGTAGCACCAGCATCAGTTCCTGCCCTGTGCGCGGGTCGGCCACGCGCCAGGCCATGGTGCGGTCGCTCTTGCCCAGCAGGCGCAGCAACTGCATGCGGCCGAACCAGCGCACAGCGCTGGCGCGCGCCGGGGCCGGCGTGTCGGGGCTGGATGCGGTCATGGTGACCGGATTGAAACGCGGGACGGCTGGTGCCGATGCGTCGAACAGCGGGCTCAAGTGTGTCCAGTTCGGCTGTGCCATAGGTCCGCGTGCTGTGCCGCTGTGCCGCTGTGCTGCTATGCCGCCATGACGCGTCAGAGCAGCACCAGTTCGCCCTTGCCCGTGATGAAGGCGCCTTGCACGCCGTCTGCCGGTTGCAGCGCCTGCACGGCGGCCACGTAGGCCTGCACCTGCTGGCGGTAGGGCTCCACCGCGCCGGGGTCGCTGCCCAGCTTGTAGTCCAGCACCCACCAGGTCGTCTGGCCGCCCTCTTCCAGTGCCACCAGGCGGTCGATGCGCAGCGACTGGCCCTGCGCGTGGGCGTGGCCGGGGACCGGCACTTCATTGCCGGCCCAGCGCAGTGCGGGGCCGCTGAAGAAGCGGGCGCAGGCGGCACTGTTCAGCACTGCGCTGGCGCTGTGTTGCACCGCGGCGGCGGCGCTGGCAGGCAGGCCGAATGCCGCCGCTGCCGCGACGCTGAGCGCTGGCAGGTCCGTGGCCCGATCAACAGCCGCCGGGTCGTGCGCAGCCCATTCCAGCACGCGGTGCACGGCCTGACCCAGGCGCGCGGCGCGCACGTCGTCCGCCGTGCTTTTTGAAGGCGGAGCGGTGGCGCCAGTCCACGGCACGGTGACCGCCACCTGCACGTCTGTGCCTGGCGCAGCGGGTTCGGGCCAGTCGGGCAGCCAGTCTGCAGACTGCGGCTGCACCCGCGCCCACCAAGACCGCGCAGCGCCCTGCGTGCGCGGCTCGGTGCGGCTGAAGACAAGCCATTCGCGGGCCCGCGTCATCGCTACGTACAGGCTGTTGAGCTGTTCACGCGCTTGCGCCTGCAGTTCCAGCGCCCAGGCGTCGGCCACCGAAGGCGGTGGCTCTGCGCCCGATGCGATGAAGGCGACGCCCCGCGGCGCACTGCGTTCCACCGGCCAGTCCACCAGCAGCAGCGCGCGGTCTGGCGGGCGCGGCGCGGGGTCGGCGTCGGCCATTACCACGGCGCGCGCTTCCAGGCCCTTGGCGCCGTGCACGGTCAGCAGTTGCACGGCCGCAGCCGGCGCCACGCCGGGCGCGCGCACGCGGCCGGCGCGCACCTGACGCACAAAGCCGTACACCGTGCTGAAGCGGCCGCCGTCCTGGTCCAGCGTGGCCGCCAGCAAGGCCTGCACGGCGTGTTCAGCGGCAGCACGGCGTGCGGGTGGCACGGCAGCGGCGAGGCGCTGCAACACATCGGCTTCATGCACGATGCGGTCCAGCAAGTCGTGCGGCGGCAGCGTGGCGGCCAGCGGCACCCAGCGGCACAGCAAAGCCTGTGCGCGCTGCAGCGCGGTGGACGGTGGCTTGGCCGCTGCCAGCAGTGCACCGCGCCAGTGGCCGCCCGCGCCTGCGCCTGCGCCCTCCCCTTCGAACGCGGCGGCCTGCGACAACCACAACAAGTCGTCGTCCGACGCACTGAACACCGGGCTGCGCAAGGCCCGCGCCAGCGATAGGTCATGGCCTGGCGAGCCCAGCACGTCCAGCAGCGCCACCAGGTCCTGCGCTTCGGGCGATTCATGCAGCCAGAGCGGCTCGGCGACGACGTGCGGCACGTTCAGCCTTGCGAGCGCTTGGGCCACAGCCGCCAGCACCACTCGGCGACGCGCCAGCACCATGATCTCGCCCGGCGCCAGGCCTTGTTCGGCAATCAGCGTGGCCACCGCGCCGGCGACCTGCTCGGCCTCTTGGGCCAGCAGGCGGGTATCGGGCTCGGTGCGCGGTTCGGTGAGTGAATCGCGCCAGGTCTCGCTGTGTGCGGCGGCACCCATCTTCGGCGGCCGCATCACGCCGGGCAGGCAACGCAGCGCGCCGGGGGCGGTGGACGATGTGGTGTGGGCGCGGAACGGCATCCATCCGTCCAGCCGTGCCGCATCGTCAAAGACCGCGTTGAGCGCAGAGACCACGGCCGGTGCGTTGCGCCGCGTGTGGTCGCACTGCAGCAGCACGCCGTCCAGTCCCTGGACCACAAAGTCGCGCGCGGCACCGAAGACCTTGGGCTCGGCACCGCGAAACCTGTAAATGCTTTGCTTGGGGTCGCCGACAAGAAACACCGCCAGCGGCCGTTGCCCACTGGCACCACCCCCAGCGCCAGCGTAAGACGACAACCAGCCGTGCAGCGCCTGCCACTGCAGCGGGCTGGTGTCCTGGAATTCGTCAATCAGCAACTGGCGCACGCGCTGGTCCAGCCGCTCTTGCACCCAGCCCGCCACTTCGCTGTCGCCCAGGAGAGCCTCGGCACAGCGCTCGAGGTCAGCCATGTCCACCAGGCAGCGCTGACGCTTGAGTTGTGCGTATTCGTGCAGCAGCACGCGCGACAGGCGCAGCAGGGCCTGGTGGTCTTCATGCGCAGCCTGCTGGCGGCGCATGGGGTCGATGCTTTCGAGCGCAGCCGCCACGCTGGCCAGCAAAGGCGCATCGCCCAGGTTCTTGCGCAGGGTGCGTTTTTCGGTGAAGAGTGCTTTCCAGGCCAGATCGAAGGCGCCCGCCGGGTCTTTTTCTTCGAGCGCCACCTGCAGGCCCGCCGCAGCCTTCTTCGGCGTGGCGTTGGCAGCACCCCCAAGCTGAAGCGCCAGCCGGGCCACGTCCTGCGCCAGCGGTGGCCTCAACAGCAGCTCCGCCGCGTCTGACAAGCCCTCGCACTGCGGCCACAGCGCGGCGGCCGGCGGCACGCCGTTGTCGGCCGTGCCGGCGGCGTCGGCACGCGCCAGTTCCGGCCCCTGGTGCCAGGCCTGCTGCAGCCACTTCAGCGTGGTGCTGCGCCGGTGCCGGCGCACCAGCGCCACGTAGTCGGCGCGCAAGGCAGTGTCCGCCTGCACCGCGCGGTGGAAGCGGCGGAAGAGCGGGTCGCTGAGCGCATTGATGTCTTCGATGGTCTCGAAGGCCACTGGCAGCGCCAGGCGTTGCAGCAGCGCCAGCGGCGCATGGCCCAGCAGTTGGCCAAACCAGGCGTGGAAGGTGCGCACTTCAACGCGGCGGCCCTGGCGCAGCAGGCGTTCGTGCAGCGTGGCCAGGGCCGGCGCGGCGGCCTCGGCCTGGGCGCTGGTCATGCCGCGCTGCTGCAAGGCCTGCACGCGGTCGGCATGGCTGCTGTTGCCCTCGGAAAACGCGGCCAGCCATTCGTCGAGGCGCTCGCGCATCTCGCCTGCGGCCTTGCGCGTGAAGGTGATGGCCAGCACCTGCTGCGGCTCCACACCGGCGAGCAAGGCACGCAGGATGCGCGACACCAGCATCCAGGTCTTGCCCGACCCGGCGCAGGCTTCCACCACCGCGCTGCGCGCGGGGTCACAGGCGGCGGCGTAGAAAGCTTGGTCGCTGACGCTGGCCCCGTCCAGGCGGTAGGCGGGGTGGGTCACGCTGCCAGTCACGCTGCTAGTCACGGCGCTTGTTACGGCGCTCGTCACGGCGCTTCCCAATGGTCACGGCGGCACAAGCCGCGCGCCTCGCAGCTGTCGCACACCGTGCCTTCGCCCAAGGCCGGCATCGCAGCGCCGGCGCGCAGGCGCTGCCACTCATCGCCCAGGCCATCCAGCAGCGTCTGCGCACTCAAGTGCACGTCCTTGTGCGGCAAGGCCAGTGGCGCACCAGGCGAGTCCAGCGCCACATAGGCCGCGCCCAAGGTTTCCTCAGCACCCAGCAGCGCGGCGTAAAAGGCCAGCTGCGTGTCTTCCAGCGGCTGGTTCACCTTGCGCTTGAAGGCATCGGCGTTGCCGGTCTTGTAGTCCAGCAGTTGCTGCCGGCCATCGGGCCCGTGGTCGAGCCGATCAATGCGGCCGCGCAGGCGCAGGCCTTCAAGTTCTGGTGGTGCGCGTCGGTGATCGGATTCGCCATCTGCCCAGTACCAGCCTTCGGCTTCGCGTGCCGCACACCATGCCAGGTAGGCGGGGCTGAAGGTTTCGAAGCTGGCGCGCCAGGGCAGCATCTCGCCGTCGTCCAGCGCCATCGTCCGGGTGACGTGGTCGGCGGCCTGCTGCAGTTGCGCTTCGGGTCCATCGGAATAGACGCGTTCGCTGTGAAAGTGGTGCAGCACGGCGTGCAGCCAGTTGCCGTAGTCGCGCTTGGCCAGACCCGTGTCGATTTCTTCGGCTTCGTCCAGCCGCAGCACAGCGCGCGCAAAGAAGCGGTAGGGGCAGGCGCGCAGTGCATCCACCTGTGTGGCGCTGATCAGGTCGGGCAAGGCCGCAGCCGCCGTTGGCAATGGGCGCGGCACGCCACGGCGGGGCCGTGCAGCCTGGTCGGGCTGCCAGGCCTGCAGCGGCCAGACGGGCAGGCCCGAACGCGCGCGGCACAGCAGCAGCCATTCGACGTCAGGGCTTTCGGTGAGCGTGTCTTCGTCGTCGCGGTGGCGGCGTAGCAGCGTGACGTGGTCGGCCCGCAGAACCAGCGCCAGCGCGGCCTGCTGGCGCTGGCGGCGCAGAGCGGCATGGTCCAGGCCCAGGGCGGCCGCCCAGCTGTCACTGATCAACGCAGCGGGGCTTTCCGTGGCGCCCAGGTGGCGGTGGTCGGCACCCGGCAGCACGATGTGCCCGAAGGGCCTGCCGAAGGCACGGGCCAGCGGCGTCAGCACCACCACGGCGCCGTCGTCCGGCAGCGGCAGATACGGCGTCTGTTCCAGCGTCGCCCGCACCCAGGCCGTGAAGCCGTCAAGCGTGAGCCGCGCCTGCGCTGCGGCCTGCTGCCAAGCCACGCCACCATCGTCCAGCAGGCGCAGGGTTGCCAGCACCTGGCTGCCTGCGCCGTCTGCGCGCAGGCTTTCCAAGGTGCCGTCCGCCGACAGCGAATCGTGCAGGCGGCGCAGCCAGGACGCCAGCGCCAAGGTGCCGCCTTCGGCCAGCGCTTGCAGGTGGCGCCGGGCGCGTTGCCACAGGCGCAGCGCAGCGTCGCGGTCCGCAACGTGGCGGCGGTCGCGCCACAGCGCTTCCAGCGAATCGAGTGCGGCCGGCGCGGCGCCGGGCCAGTCCTTCAGCCAGTCCAGCAGGGCGTCCTTGTCGGCGGCGCTGTCGGTGTCTGTCGCATGCTCCGCCGCCTTGAGCAGGCCAACCACCACGGCAGCTGCGCGAGTGGTGGCCAGCACCCAACCGGTCTCGTCGATCAGCGGAATGTGCTGGCGTTCCAGCAGCGCGCGCACGCGGCGCACCAGCGCACGGTCCAGCGCCACCAGGGCCACTGGCGCGCGGCCGGCGTTGAGCGCGCGAACCACTTCGGCTGCGGAGGCCTGGGCTTCGGATTCAAAGTCGTCACAGATGAAGCGCTGGAGCTGGGCGTGATGACTGACGTCAGCAAATGGGTCGTCAGCGGGCGCGTCGAGGACCAGCCGCAAAGCCGGCACGGTGCCTTGCGTTGCCACCGCCTCGGCCACGGCGTCAGGCCCGCCTGCGGCCACGGCGATCCAGGCCGAGGGCCGCAGCGCAAAGAGGCTGTCGGTGTGCGCGGGCGCGGCGGCGGCGGCCCATTCCAGCGCCAACTGCAACAGCATCGACTCTGCCGCCGCAGGCCCGGCCGGCGCAGTCAGACTGGACCGTGCCTGGACCCAGAACGCGGCGCGGTCTGCAGGGGCACGTTCATGCGCGCCGGCTCGCAGGGCCTGCGCTGCGTCCACCACCGACACCACGATGCGCTCGAACCCCGCCGGGTCGGTCTGCGCCCAGCGCTGCGCCCAGGCCTGTCGCTGCAAGAGCGTGCGCGCGCAAAGGCGGTCCAGCACCACTTCGCCCGTGCACTGGCCGGGCTCAGGCGAGGGCGGAGGCGCTAGCGACGCGGCCAGGGTAAGCGTCGTTTCAATTCGGGGTTGCCAACCGCCCAGCGCCGCAAAGGCATCCCGCGTCGGGGCAAGCAGCGCCGCAAAGGGCAGAAGCAGGATGGCATCCCGCGGCGCCAGTTTGTGCTGCTGCAGCCACTGCTGCGTGGCACGCGCGACCGCAGTCCAGGGCTCGCGTGCAAACGCGTCAAGGGCGAGGCAAATTTGCTCTATCGCAGGCATAGCGGAGTAGCGGTGCGGACAAGGCTGCCCAAATGACGTTTGTGTCAGAATGATTGTGCATTGCCAACGTCGTGCAGGCCCTGCGTTCACCCCTGAACACCCTGCGCGCGGAGAACGCCCCCATGAGCAGCGAACAGGTCAAGAAAAGCGAACTGATCAAACACGTCACCGACGATTCGTTCGGCAGCGATGTGCTGCAGGCCGACAAGCCCGTTTTGGTGGACTACTGGGCCGAGTGGTGCGGGCCTTGCAAGATGATCGCGCCGATCCTGGACGAAGTGTCCAAGGACTATGCCGGCCGCCTGCAGATCGCCAAGATGAACGTCGATGAAAACCGTGACGTGCCGGCCAAGTTTGGCATCCGCGGCATCCCGACATTGATGCTCTTCAAGGGCGGCGAACTTGCCGCCACCAAGGTGGGCGCCTTGTCCAAGGCCCAGTTGACCGCGTTCATCGACGGTCATCTATAATCAGGCGCAACACCGGCTGACAGCCCTTAACTGGGCGGCAGCCGGCGTCTGACCCGCCACCACGCACCGCCCGCATCGCCATCTCCGGCCCTTGCCACGAGCAAGCCCGGCCGCCAGATGGCAGAGAGACGGCAGAGCGCGTGGGACCGGCGCCAATCCTTCACCGTCCTGCTGACCGTCTACGCGTCCCGCGTCAATTTCTTTGGCGTATTTCTGGTGCGTGAGTCGGTCCGCATCTGCCCAAGGGTGCCTCATGCATCTGTCAGAACTCAAAGCCCAGCCCATTGCCGACCTGATCACGATGGGCGAGGCGCTGGAGATTGAAAACGTCGCCCGCCTGCGCAAGCAGGAGCTGATGTTTGCGATCATGAAAAAGCGCGCCCGCGCCGGCGAGCAGGTCTTTGGCGACGGCGTGCTGGAAGTGCTGCCTGACGGCTTTGGCTTCTTGCGCAGCATCGAAGCCAGCTACATGGCGTCCACCGACGACATCTACCTGAGCCCGAGCCAGGTGCGCCGCTTCAACCTGCACACCGGCGACAACGTCGAAGGCGAAGTGCGGGTGCCCAAGGACGGCGAGCGTTACTTTGCGCTGGTGAAGGTAGACCGCGTCAACGGTGTGACGCCCGAAGAAGCCAAACACAAGATCATGTTCGAGAACTTGACTGCGCTGTTTCCGACGCAGCAGTTCAAGCTTGAGCGAGATGTGAAGGCCGAAGAGAACATCACCAGCCGCATCATCGACCTGATCGCGCCCATCGGCAAAGGCCAACGTGCCTTGCTGGTGGCGCAGCCCAAGACGGGCAAGACGGTGATGATGCAGCACATCGCGCACGCACTCGTGGCCAACCACCCGGAGATCCACCTCATCGTGCTGCTGGTGGATGAGCGGCCCGAAGAAGTGACCGAGATGCTGCGCACCGTGCGCGGCGAAGTCATCAGTTCCACCTTTGACGAAC
>JAYSYB010000365.1:0-14662 GCA_043716775.1 Rubrivivax sp. | reverse complement strand
GGTGGACCTGGTGTGCGACGAAGTCATCGTGCTGCACCAAGGCCTCATCGTCGAACAAGGCAGCCCCGACGATCTGTTTCATCGCCCGCAGCACCCCTACACGCAGCGCCTGCTGGCGGCCGTGCCGGGGCAAAATGCCGCCTTCCGCAAAGCCCTGGAGCACCCCGCATGAGCCTGTCCCGTCGCACCATCAATTCCCTGCTGGCCGGTGTGCCGCTGGCCGCCGCCCTTTCCACTGCCCAGGCGCAGTCGAAGAAAGACACGCTGGTGCTGGGCATGATCCTGGAGCCCACGCCGGGCCTGGACCCGACCGTGGCGTCGGCCGCCGCGATTGGCGAAATCGTCCACTACAACATCTTTGAAGGGCTGACAAAGATCACCATGGACGGCGCCGTGACGCCGCTCTTGGCCGACAACTGGTACCACACGCCCGACGGCAAGACCTACACCTTCACGCTGAAGAAAGGCGTCAAGTTTTCGGACGGCGCGGCCTTTGATGCCAATGCCGTCAAGTTCAGTTTCGACCGCGCGCGCGCTGCCGGCAGCACCAACAAGGCGAAGAAGGCGGTGTTCGACAACATCAGCAGCGTGGTGGTGCAAGACGCACACACTGTCATCCTCGTGCTGAACAACGCCGACGCGCTGATGCCTTTTCGCCTGGGCGAAAACACCGCCGTCGTCCTGCACCCGAATTCGGCCGCCAGCGCCGCCACCAAGCCGGTGGGCACAGGGCCGTACCAGTTGGACAACTGGGCCAAGGGTTCCGCCATCACACTGGTCGCGTCCGCCAACCACCGCGACGCGGCAAAGGTGAAGGTGAAGAAGGTCACCTTCCGCTTCATCAACGACCCCGCCGCGCAGGTGGCGGCGCTGCTGGCGGGTGACATCGACGGCATGCCGCGCTTCGGCGCGTTGCAGTCGATCAAACAGTTTCAGGGCGACAAGCGATTCACGGTAGAAGTGGGCAGCACGTCGGGCAAAGGCATCGTCGCCATCAACAACCGCAAGGCGCCGCTGAATGATGTGCGCGTGCGCCGCGCCATTGCGCACGCCATCGACCGCAAGGCTTTCATCGACGGCGCGCAGGAAGGCTTGGGCAAGCCCATCGGCAGCCACTTCGCGCCCACCGACCTGGGTTATCTGGACCTCACCAAGACCTACCCTTACGACGTCGAAAAAGCCAAGGCGCTGCTGAAGGACGCCGGTGTCACGACGCCGCTGAACCTGACACTGACGCTGCCGCCACCGCCCTACGCGCGCAAAGGCGGCGAGATCATCGCGGCGCAGCTGGCCAAGGTGGGCATCAACGCGAAGATCGAAAACGTCGAATGGGCGCAGTGGTTGGCCGGGCCTTTCAAGGGCAACTTCGACCTGACGATCATCAACCACGTCGAGCCGCTGGACTACGCCACCGCTTACGCCGACTCAAGCTATTACTACGGCTACGACAGCCCCAAGTTTCGCGGCCTTGTGGCCACGCTGGCCGCCACCAGCGACATCAAGGAAAAGGCGCGGCTGTGGCGCGACATTCAGCGCCAGGTGGCTGAAGACGCCGTCAATGCGTATGTCTGGAACCCGGCGCAGGTGGCGGTGTTCAAGAAGGGCCTGCGAGGCTTGTGGAACAGCTCACCCATCTTCGCCAATGACCTGGCCGCAGTGAGCTGGACGCCGCCAGCGGTGAAGTTGTGACCCGGGTGGCGGTCGAGCGCCTCTACGCAGCCTTCGCCCGGCTGGACGGCGAAGCCATGCAAGCCTGCTACGCGCCCGATGCCACCTTCGACGACGAAGTCTTTTCGCTCAAGGGCCCGGTACAGATCGGCGGCATGTGGCGCATGTTGTGCGACGCCACCAAAGCGAAGGGCATGGCGCACTGGAAGCTGGTGGTCAGCGACAGCACCGCCCACAGCGCGCACTGGGAAGCGCACTACCTGTTCAGCGCCACCGGCCGCAGCGTGCACAACAAGATTGATGCGGCCTTCACCTTTGACGGCGACGGCCTCATCACCACGCACCGCGACAGTTTCGATTTCTGGTCCTGGTCACGTCAAGCGTTAGGCGCTCCGGGCCTGCTGTTGGGCTGGAGCCCCTTCCTGCGCAACAAGGTGCGCGCCACGGCGGCCAGCAACCTGCAGCGCTTCATGGCCAAAGGCTAAAGCCGTGACCGCACTGCATGCGCTGAGTGCGGCCGCGCTGCACCGTGCCTTTGCTGCGCGTGAGTTGTCGCCCGTGGATGTGGTGCAAGCGGTGCTGTCGCACATCCGGCGTTGGGAGCCGCATCTGCAGGCCACGTGGACGCTGGATGCGGACGCAGACGAAGAAGCCGCGCTGAAAATGGCGCGCGAATCCGAAGCGCGTTGGATGCGAGGTGAAGCACGCGGCGCACTCGACGGCGTGCCCGTGACGATCAAGGAAAACATCGCCACCCGCGGCGTGCCGCTGCCCATGGGTTGCGCCGCGACCGAGCTCATGCCCGCGCCTGAAGACGCGCCGCCCGCTGCACGCTTGCGCGACGCCGGCGCGGTGTTCATCGCCAAGACAACGATGCCCGACTACGGCATGCTGTCGTCCGGCCTGTCGAGCTTTCACGCCCAGTTCGGCAGGCTCACGCGCAACCCCTGGGACTTGTCGAAGAACCCCGGCGGCAGCAGCGCCGGTGCCGGTGCCGCCGCCGCCGCCGGCTACGGCCCGCTGCACCTGGGCACCGACATTGGTGGCTCGATCCGCCTGCCCGCCGCCTGGTGCGGCGTGGTGGGCTTCAAACCCAGTGCAGGGCGGGTTCCGATCAAGCCACCCTACCTGGGGCGTGTGGCCGGGCCGATGACGCGCACGGTTGAGGACGCCGCGCTGTTGATGGCCGCGCTGAGTCTGCCCGATGACCGCGATGCAACCCGGTTGCCGTACCAGGCCCTGCACTGGACGGATACCGAGCCTCTCGCTGTGCGCGGCTTGCGCATCGGCCTGCTTCTGGACGCAGGCTGGGGCATGGCCGTCGAGCGCGACATCGAGGCCGCCGTGCGTGATGCGGCGGGCCGATTGGAAGGCGCTGGCGCCATCATTGAAATGCTTCAGCCCTTCAGCACCCTTGAGATGGCCGATGGCATCAACCGCTTCTGGCGCATGCGCTCGTGGCTGGACATCGCTGCGCTGCCTGTGCACCGCCAGGCGCAAGTGCTGCCCTTCATCCGCGACTGGGTGGCCGAAGCCGCCGGCTACAGCGCCGCCCAACTCTTCCACGGCTACAGCCAATTTGCCGCGCTGCGCGACGCCTGCGTCGAGGCCTGCCACGCCTTCGACTATGTCGTCGGCCCCGTGGCACCCGTCTCATCCTTTGCGGCCGAATGGGCCATGCCCAGCAACGACCCTCTGCGTGCGATGGAGCACATCGCCTTCACGCTGCCCTTCAACATGAGTGAACAGCCGGCCATCTCGGTGCCGTGCGCGGCCACCGCGGGCGGCTTGCCCATCGGGCTGCAGATTGCGGGCCGGCGGCATGACGACATCGGCGTGCTGCGCTTGGCGCGGGCATGGGAGCAGATGCGCGCGCCGCTGCCGGCGTGGCCGCAGCCGCCGGACTGAGGCCGGACGAGAAGGTCCGGAAGGACCCGAACACCAGCCGAAGGCCGGAGCGCGATTTCACGCGCAACGGCTGAAGGGGGTCGGGCCGACGGCGCTTGAAGTGTTGGCGTTTTCGCGCGTGCCCGGCATCCCAGCCGCGCTACATTCCGGGTCATGTCTTTCCAGGATGCCCGCGGCAACCCCTGCAGCAGCGCCAGCGCGACAGCGCGCGACGCGGCAGAAAAGGCCCTGTGGCAGATGATGTCGTTCTACGCGCCGCCGCTGGCCGACCTGGACGGGGCCATCGCCGCCGACCCCGGCTGGACGTTGCCGCACACCATGAAGGCCGGCTTCCTCTTGAGCCTGACCGAGCCCCACCTGGCCGCTGAAGCCGCCACGCATCTGGCGCAGGCGCGCGCGCTGCAAGCCCACGCCACGCCGCGCGAGAAGGCGCATGCAGACGCCGTGCAGGCCTTGCTGGACGGCCGCTGGCACCTGGCCTGCAAGGTGTGGGACACGCTGCTGGTGGACCACCCGCACGACGCGCTGGCGCTGCAATGGGCGCAGCTCTGGGACTTTTATCGCGGTGACGCGCTAGGCCTGCGCCAGCGCCCGGCGCGCGCGCTGCCGGAATGGGACGAAGCCGACCCGCTCTACGCGCATGTGCTGGCGCTGCACGCCTTTGGCCTGGAAGAGAACAACCTCTACGGCCCGGCCGAAGAAGCCGGCCGCCGCGCACTGTCCATCAACCCGCGCGTGCCCTGGGCCGTGCATGCGGTGACGCATGTGATGGAGATGCAGGGCCGGTTTGAAGACGGCGCCGCTTGGCTGCGCCAGCAGCAGCCGCACTGGGCCGAAGGGAATGGTCTGGGCTGCCATTTGTGGTGGCACAAATCGCTCTTCAGGCTGGAAGCGTTGGACACCGCCGGCGCGCTGCGACTGCTGGACAGCCACTTGAGCGGCAGCGCGCTGCAGATCACGCTGAACCGTGTCGACGCGGTGTCGATCCTTTGGCGGCTGCACCTGCTGGGTGAAGAAGTGGCCAGCCGTGCGGCAGCGCTGCTGGCCGACTGGCCGCTGAACGACGACGATGCCGGCCACTACGCCTTCAACGACCTGCATGTGGTGCTGGCCCTGCTGTGCGCGGGCGAGGTGCCGCGCGCCGAAGCCTGGCTGGCGCGTTGCGCAGAACGCGCGTTGCAAAGCGCCGACGCCACGCGCAGCAACCAGCTGATGGCACGCGAAGTGGGCCTGCCGCTGATGCGCGGCGTGTTGGCGCTGGCACGCGGCGACGCCGACGGCGCGGTGGATCTCATCGCGCCTGTGCTGCCTCAATTGGCGCGCCTGGGCGGCAGCCATGCGCAGCGCGACCTCATCGACCAGACGCTGTTGGCCGCAGCCGCCCAGGGCGGCCGCCGGAGCATGGGCCGGGCACTGCTGAACGAGCGCACGATGGCCAAACCGCTGACGCCGCTGACGCGGCATTGGGCCGATTGCCTTTCCAGCCCCACGCAGGTACGCGCATGAACGCAGAAGAACAGAGAGAGCAGCGGTTGAAACTGCTCGAAGACCACATCGGCCGGTCGCTGACCGAATGCCATGAGAGTGGTGAATTGCAAAGCGCGCCGAGTTACGGCAAACCGCTGAACCTGGGCGACGGCTACAACGAAACGCCCGACGAATTGCGCATGGGCTACAAGATCCTGAAAGACGCCGGCGTGGTGCCGCCCGAGGTGGAACTGATGCGCCAGATCGAAGCACAGCGGCAGTCCCTGGCAGGCCTGCCCGAGGACAACGCAGCCGCGCGCACGGGCCGGCAGCGGCTTTCAGAGATGCAGCAGCAACTGGCGCTGAGGCTGGAAAAGCTGCGCGCGACCGGGTCGCTCTAACTTCACCTGAAATTCGCTCTAAACCAGCGGTGCCGACAACTGCTCGGCAGCAATCACCCGTTGCATCGCCGGCCTTTGTTGCACGCGCTCCAGGTACGGCCCGATGTGCGCGTAACTGCGCGCCGGCTTGTCGCTGAAGCCACGCGTCCAGCGGCACACCATCCACACATAGGGGTCGAGCACGGTGTACTGCGCGCCCATCATCCACGGGCCTGCCGTTTGCGTGGCCGCCAGGTGGTCGTCGATCAGCACCAGGCAGTCGCCCAGCTTGGCCTGCACATGGGCCTTGATCTGCGCGGCCGCTTGGGTGTTGCCATCGTCCACGAGCCGGTGGCCGTAGAAGTAGTGGATGGCGTTGGCCTGCACCGTGTTGGTCAGCCACATCAGCCACTTGTAGAACAGCGCGCGTTCAGCCGTGCCCAATGGCGGCGCCAATAACGCGGCCGGGTGGGTGTCGGCCAAGTGCAGGCAGATCGCCGCAGTTTCGTGCAGCACCAGGTTGCCGTCCACCAGCGCGGGAATCAGGCCATTGGGATTGAGCTTCAAGTATTCCGGCGACTTGTGCGCATTGACCGCGCGGTCCACCAGGCTCAGCTCAAACGGCACGCCCAGTTCATGCAGCACCGCGTGGGGCGCGAGGCTGGCATTGCCGGGGTAATAGTGCAGTGTGATCATGGCGTCATGATCGCACGCCACATTTCTGGCATCTTGCCAACGTCTTTCGAGCTCGTTCCGGCATGCGCGGGGCTTGAAACTGCGGGCCGGTGCGCGCAGATGGTGGGGTGAACCTGCCGCATTTGCATCTGATCCAGTCGCTGTTGCCGTCCCTGTTGCAGTCCCTTGCCGCCTTGCTCTTTGCAGCCGCGGTGTTGCTGTCGGTGGTGGCCTGGTTGTGCGGCCCGCCGGTGTGGAATGCCGTGCGTCGACAGCGCGTACGGCGCCAGCCCTTTCCCCCCGCCTGGCGCGACATCCTGCGTCGCCGCATGCCCGCCTTTGCCGAGTTACCGGCCGACGTCCAATTGCGGCTGAAGAAGCTGGCGCAAGTGCTCATCGCCGAGAAGCCCTTCATCGGCTGCGCCGGCCTCGTCGTCACCAACGAGATGCGCGTGCTGGTGTCGGTGCAGGCGGCCCTTCTGCTGTTGCGCCGCGGCGCGGGTTACTTCCCGCCATTGCGCCAGGTGCTGATCTACGCCGGCGCTTTTGTGGTGGACCGCAGCAGCGCCGATGCGGCGGGCCTGGTGCATGACGAACGCCGCGCAATGGCCGGTGAATCGTGGCAGCAGGGCCAGGTGCTGTTGTCGTGGCAGGACGTGCTGGCCGGTGCCGCCGACCCGCACGATGGCCGCAACGTGGTGATCCACGAATTCGCGCATCAATTAGACCAGGAGAGCGGTGCCGCCAATGGCGCACCGTGGTTGCGAGAACCCGAACGTCGACGACGCTGGGCGCAAGTGCTGGGCGGTGAATTCAAGGCTCTGCAGGCACGCCTGGCGCAGAAGGAATTCGGTCTGATCGAACCCTACGCAGCCACTGACGCGGCAGAATTTTTTGCTGTCGTCAGCGAACTGTTCTTTGAAAGGCCGGCTGAATTGGCGCTGGCGCACCGTGCGCTGTTTGCGGAATTCTGCGGCTATTACGGCGTGAACCCGCTGCACTGGATTGGCAGCACCGCAACGCACCGTGTTGCTGAAAGTCACGTTGAAGTCGAATTGTTCAATTCAGCGCGATAATGCGGACCTAATGGCGCAATCACCCCAAGAAGACGCCACTGGAACGGCGCGGTCCGTCAGCCAGGGAGCCATTTACTCAGCAAGGAAGTCATGACCAAGTCTTACGCCCAAGTAATGAAACAGATCGACGGCCTCAAGCTCCAGGCCGAAAAATTGCGCAACAGCGAAGTCAGCGGTGTCGTCAAGCGCATTCGCGACGCCATTGCCTTTTACAACCTGACTGCGGCCGACCTCGGCCTGGGCGCCAAGGTCAAGGACACGGGCATGGCCAGCAAGTCCGCCGCGCCGGCCAAGGGCAAGAAGCGCAAGGGCGCTGCAGCCAAGGGGCTGAAAGTTGTCAAGTTCCGCAACGACAGCGGCGGCACCTGGGGCGGCATCGGCAAGCGCCCGCAATGGCTGCGCGACGCGCTGACCAGCGGCAAGCAGTTGTCGGATTTCGCGGTCAACAAGTAAGGCAGTGCTGGCGCCGTGCATCGGCGCCAGCCTTTTCCGCGTTCGCACCGTTCGCGACGTTTGCACCGTTTCACCGTTTGCACAGTCGACAGCGTGCTCGTCGTTTGCAAGCTTCGCAGCATTCAACGCGCCGTGGTTTGTTTCACGGCGCGTTCCCACGTCGCCATCATCTCTGCGGCCTTCTCACGCGCGATGGCGGGCTCGAAACGGCGTTCTTCCTTCCACAGCGCGGCCAGTTCGTCCGTGCTTTTGAAGACTCCGGTGGCCAGGCCAGCCAGATAGGCCGCACCCAGCGCGGTGGTTTCCGTGACCTCTGGGCGCACCACCGGAATGCCCAGCAAGTCGGCCTGGAACTGCATCAGCATGTTGTTGACGCACGCGCCACCGTCCACGCGCAATTCAACAGCGGCCTTGGCGGTTTGTGCAGCGTCCTTGTTCATGGCCTGAAGCAGCGCCGCACTTTGAAATGCAATGCTCTCCACGGCGGCGCGTGCAATGTGCGCCACCGTGCTGCCACGTGTCAGCCCCAGGATGGCGCCGCGCGCGTCAGCATTCCAGTACGGCGCGCCAAGGCCGGTGAATGCGGGCACAAACATCACACCTCCGCTATCGGGCACGCTTTCCGCGAGTGATTGAACCTGGCTGCTGCTTTCGATGGCGCGCAAGCCGTCGCGCAGCCATTGCACCACCGCGCCGCCAATGAACACGCCGCCCTCCAGCGCGAATTGCGGCGTCGCATCGGCCTGCGCGGCCGCGGTGGTGATGAGGCCGTTGTGCGACTGCCCGAAACGCGCGCCCGTGTGCATCAGCAGGAAGCAGCCGGTGCCGTAGGTGTTCTTGGCCAGCCCGGCCTTGAAGCAGGCCTGGCCGAAGAGCGCGGCCTGCTGGTCCCCGGCAACGCCGGCTATCGCCACAGGTGCGCCGAAGAGCGCCGCATCGGTATGGCCGTAAATGTGGCTGGAGGCGTGCACCTGCGGCAGCAGGCTGTCGGGCACGTGCAGCATTTTCAGCAGTTCCGGGTCCCAGCGGTTGTGGCGGATGTCGAAGAGCATCGTGCGCGCCGCGTTGCTGACATCGGTGGCGTGCACCCGGCCACCGGTCAGCTTGTGCATGAGCCAGCTGTCGACGGTGCCAAAAGCGAGGTCGCCCTGCGCGGCGGCAATGTGCGCACCGCTGACGTGGTCCAGAATCCAGCGCAGTTTGGTGGCCGAGAAATACGCGTCCACCACGAGGCCGGTGCTGTGGCGAATGGTCTCGGCGTGTCCTTGGTCGCGCAGTTGCGCGCACAGCGGCTCGCCGCGGCGGTCTTGCCAGACGATGGCGTTGTAGATGGGCTGGCCGGTGCGGCGGTTCCAGACCACCGTGGTCTCACGCTGGTTGGTGATGCCGATGCCGGCAATGTCCGCCGCTTTGAGTCTGGCGCGCGCCAGCGCCTCTTGCGCGGTAGCCAGTTGGCTGGCCCAGATCACGTTCGGGTCGTGTTCCACCCAACCGGGCTGCGGGTAGATTTGTGCAAATTCCTGCTGCGCCTGGGTAACGATGCGCCCCCGTTCGTCGAACACGATGCTGCGTGAACTTGAGGTGCCCTGATCCAGCGCCAACAGGTATTTCAAAGCCTGGTCTCCTGGCGCCAACGGCGGCGCTATGCCTGCCAGACTAAACGAAGCTTCAGCTGAAACAAGCGCCACTGGCACAGGGAAATCCAGGGGATAAGCCTGGGCGAATGGCACAAGAATGCCAGCATCGCCAGTCTCGTCGCTACGCGCAGGGCGCGCCAGGTTCGCAGACAGGCCATAAGGAAACTGCATGCAGTTGATGCTTGACGGCATCACCAAAAACGTTGGCGCCGCCACCTGGCTGTCCAGACTGTCGCTCTCACCGAAGCCGGGTGCGGTAACGGTGCTCTTGGGCGCGACACAAGCCGGCAAGACGAGCTTGATGCGCATCATGGCCGGGCTGGACAAACCCAGCAGCGGCCACGTGCGCGTCGACGGCACCGACGTCACCGGTATGGGCGTGCGCGAACGAAATGTCGCCATGGTCTATCAGCAGTTCATCAACTACCCGTCGATGACGGTCGCCGACAACATCGCGTCGCCGCTGCGGTTGCGCGGCGAACAGAACATCGAGCAGCGGGTGCGCGACATCGCCCAGCGCCTGCACATCGAAGGCTTCCTGCAGCGTTTGCCGGCTGAACTTTCAGGCGGCCAGCAGCAACGCGTGGCGCTGGCCCGCGCGCTGGCCAAGGGCGCACCATTGATGCTGCTGGACGAACCGCTGGTGAACCTGGACTACAAGCTGCGCGAAGAGCTGCGCGAAGAGCTGACGCAACTCTTCGCCAGCGGCGACAGCACGGTCATCTACGCCACCACCGAACCCGGTGAAGCGCTGCTGCTGGGCGGCCACACCGCCGTGCTGGACGCCGGTGAACTGTTGCAGTACGGGCCCACGGCCGAAGTCTTCCACCGCCCGCTGTCGCTGCGCGTGGCGCGCGCTTTCAGTGACCCGCCGATGAATCTGATGGCGGCCGACGCAGCGCCAGGCGGCGTGCAGTTGCGCCGCGGGCCGGCGCTGTCGATTCTGACGCTGCCATTGACTTCGAGTGCGCTCACCGTGGGCATGCGCGCCAACGCGCTGCGCGTGGCGCCGCGGCCCGGCGACGTGGCCTTGCCCGGCACGGTGGAATTGGCAGAGATCTCGGGCTCCGACACCTTCGTGCACGTGCACACGGCGGTGGGCGAATTGGTGGCACAGCTGACCGGCGTGCACTTTTTCGATCTTGGCGCGCCGCTCACGCTGCACATGGCGGCTGCGCAAGCCTACGTCTTCGACGAAGCGGGTGCCTTGTGCGTGGCCCCAGAACGCAGGCACTGATTTGAAACCCCCACGCTCGCTCTCGCTCGCTGCCCTGCGGCTTGCAAGCCGCAGGGCGTTCGCCAGCCACTTGCGAGCGCGCAAGCGCTCGCTCGGTGCGGGCTCACCCCCCCGAGGGGGCGGTCAGCGCCTTCGGGCGGCCGAGCGCCACTGACATGGCCCGCATCGACCTCGACCTGGCGCATGCCTACAAGCCCGATCCGCAGGCCGACGCGGACTATGCGCTGCTGCCGCTGAAGATGAGCTTCCGCGACGGCGGCGCCTATGCGCTCTTGGGGCCATCGGGTTGCGGCAAGACGACCATGCTCAACATCATCTCCGGGCTGCTGGTGCCGTCGAAGGGCAGCGTGCAGTTCGACGGTGTCGATGTCACGCGCACGACGCCGCAGCAGCGCAACATCGCGCAGGTGTTCCAGTTTCCGGTCATCTACGACACCATGACGGTGGCGCAAAACCTGGCCTTTCCGCTGAAAAACCGCAAGGTGCCGGCGGCACAGATCGCACAGCGTGTGGGCGTGATTGCAGAGATGCTGGAAATGAGCCACCAGCTGGACCAGCGCGCCGCAGGGCTGTCGGCCGACCAGAAACAGAAGATCTCGCTCGGCCGCGGCCTCGTGCGCTCTGACGTGTCGGCGGTGCTCTTCGACGAACCGCTGACCGTCATCGACCCGCACCTGAAGTGGCAGCTGCGGCGCAAGCTCAAGCAGATTCACCATGAACTGAAGCTGACGCTGATCTACGTCACGCACGACCAGGTTGAGGCCCTGACCTTCGCTGAAGAAGTGGTCGTCATGACGCGCGGCCGCGCCGTGCAGGTGGGTTCGGCGGAAGCGCTCTTCGAGCGGCCGGCGCACACCTTCGTCGGCCACTTCATTGGCTCGCCGGGCATGAACTTTCTGCCTGCGGTGGCGAGCGGTGGCATGCTTGAGGTTGCAGGCCTGCGCTTGCCCGCCGGGCGGCCCTTGCCCGACGGTGACCTGAAGCTGGGCGTGCGGCCCGAGTACGTCAACGTTGCGAATGCCGATTCGGCCGGCGCGTTGCCCGCGCAGGTGACACGCGCGCAGGATGTGGGCACGCATGTGATGCTCACCGCCACACTCGCCGACGGCTCCGTGCTGAAGGCGCGCCTGTCGCCCGAGACGGCCGTGCCGCAACCCGGCAGCGCGGCCTGGTTGCAAGTGTTGGGCGCCCACACCTGCTTCTACAAGAATGAGGAGCTTGTCGCATGAGCCGGCAGGCTTTGCCGAGGGCGACTTCCCGCTTGGCGGGAGTGCGCCCGGACATGGGCCGCCCCATGCCTGCCGCACGCCTGGCCCCTCTGTGGGCCAGGCCGGCCGCAGGCCGTAGGGTGCACCAGTGAGCACGACGACGAAGCCGGTCAACCAGAAGGCCTGGTTCCTGATCCTGCCAGTGTTCATCTGCGTCGCCTTCTCGGCCATCCTGCCGTTGATGACGGTGGTGAACTATTCGGTGCAGGACATCATCTCGCCCGAGCGCCGCGTGTTCGTCGGCACCGAGTGGTTCGCCAGCGTCATGCGTGACCGCGACTTGCATGCGGCGCTGTGGCGGCAGCTGCAGTTCTCGGGTGCGGTGCTGCTGATCGAGATTCCACTCGGCATCGCGCTTGCGCTGTCGATGCCGGCCACCGGTTGGCGGTCGAGCGCGGTACTTGTGGTGGTGGCGCTGTCGCTGCTGATCCCGTGGAACGTGGTCGGCACCATCTGGCAGATCTACGGCCGCGCCGACATCGGGCTGCTGGGCGCTGCGCTCAAAGGCCTTGGGTTCGATTACAGCTACACCGGCAACGCCACCCACGCCTGGTTGACGGTGCTGGTGATGGACGTCTGGCACTGGACGCCGCTGGTGGCGCTGCTGTGTTACGCCGGCCTGCGCAGCATCCCTGACGCGTACTACCAGGCTGCACGCATCGACGGCGCCAGCGCCTGGGCGGTGTTCCGCTACATCCAGCTGCCCAAGATGCGTGGCGTGCTGATGATCGCGGTGCTGCTGCGCTTCATGGACAGCTTCATGATCTACACCGAACCCTTCGTGCTGACCGGTGGCGGGCCCGGCAATGCCACCACATTCCTCAGTCAGTACCTGACGCAAAAGGCAGTCGGCCAGTTTGACCTGGGGCCTGCGGCCGCTTTTTCGCTGATCTATTTCCTGATCATCCTGCTGCTCTGTTTCATCCTCTACAACTGGATGCAGCGCGTCGGCACGGCGGCGCACGAAGGCGCTTCGCCGTGAACCGCCGTGCCGTCGTTCGCGCCGCGTTCCTGACGCTGTACCTTGTGTTTGCGCTGTTGCCCATCTACTGGATGGTCAACATGAGCTTCAAGACCAACGGCGAGATCCTGTCGAGCTTCACGATCTTTCCGCAGCACTTCACCTGGGACAACTACCGCACCATCTTCACCGACCCGAGCTGGTATTCGGGCTACATCAACAGCCTCATCTACGTTGCCATCAACATGGTGATCTCGCTCACTGTCGCGCTGCCGGCGGCCTATGCCTTCAGCCGCTACAGCTTTCTGGGCGACAAACACTTGTTCTTCTGGCTGCTGACGAATCGCATGACGCCGCCGGCCATTTTCCTGCTGCCTTTCTTCCAGCTCTACAGCACGGTGGGGCTGTTTGACACCCACCTGGCGGTGGCGTTGGCGCACCTGGTCTTCAGCGTGCCGCTGGCGGTGTGGATCCTGGAAGGTTTCATGAGCGGCATTCCGCGCGAGATCGATGAAACCGCGTACATCGACGGTTATTCATTTCCGCGCTTCTTCATCACCATCTTTCTGCCGCTGATCAAGTCCGGTGTCGGCGTGGCCGCATTCTTCTGTTTCATGTTCAGCTGGGTTGAACTGCTGCTGGCGCGCACACTCACGAGCGTGAATGCCAAGCCCATCGTCGCCACCATGACGCGCACGGTGTCGGCCAGTGGCATGGACTGGGCCACGCTGGCCGCAGCGGGCGTGTTGACCGTCGTGCCGGGCGCCATCGTCATCTGGTTTGTGCGCCATTACATCGCCAAGGGCTTTGCCATGGGGCGCGTATGAAGGCGTGTACGACGGGGTGTGCGACGGCGTGTTGCATGGTGCACTTGAAAGGACCTCACTGACATGTTCGCCTGGATGGTCTGGACCACGCCGGTGGCTGTGTTCTTCATTTGCATCGCACTCATGCTGGTGGCCATGACGGTGTGGGAAATCAAGCAGCCCACGCTGCTGCGCAAAGGCTTTCTGCCGCTGGCCACGACCCGTGGCGACCGGCTTTTCATCGGCCTCTTGAGCGCGGCCTACATCAACCTGGCCTTTGTTGGATTGGCCAAGAAACTCATGGAATGGCTGTCGCTGGCGCAGGAACCCAGCGTGTGGATCAGCCTGGTGCTGTCGATGGCGCTGCTGGCTTTCATCATGCGGCGCGGTTAGCTTTGTCGTGGTGCCGGCCCGGCACTTCCCCGGGGCCGTTGACCACATCGTTTTGATGCGGGGAAGTTCGAAACCCACAACAGGAGAGAGACATGAAATTGCTGAAACTGCCGAAACTGCGGCATTGCGCAATGGCAGCCGCCGTGGCCTTGGTGGCCACGGGCTGCGGCAAGAAGGAAGACACCGCAAAACCCCCGGCCGCCGCATCGGCCGTTGCGGCTGCGCCGGCGGGCGGCGGCGACGCTGCGGCCAAGAAGTGGATCGACAGCGAGTTCACGCCGTCCACGCTGTCCAAGGACGCGCAGGCCGCCGAGATGAAGTGGTTCGCCGAGGCAGCCGCCAAGCTCAAGGCCAAGGGCATCACCGAGATCGCGGTCGTGTCCGAGACGATCACAACGCACGAATACGAGAGCAAGACGCTCGCCAAGGCTTTTGAAGAAATCACCGGCATCAAGGTCAAGCACGACTTGATTCAGGAAGGCGACGTGGTCGAGAAACTGCAGACATCCATGCAGTCGGGCAAGAGCATCTACGACGGCTGGATCAGTGACAGTGACTTGATCGGCACGCACTACCGCTACGGCAAGATCATGAACCTCACCGACTACATGGTCGGTGCTGGCAAGGAGTGGACGAACCCGGGCCTGGACCTGAAGGACTTCATCGGCACCAGTTTCACGACCGCGCCCGACGGCAAGCTCTACCAGTTGCCAGACCAGCAATTCGCCAACCT
>JAYSYB010000364.1:0-1502 GCA_043716775.1 Rubrivivax sp. | reverse complement strand
CTGCGGTGACTACAGCAGGCCCGTTGTCGGCTTCAGCGAAGCCAAGCTGGGTTTGCTGGGTGTTTTCGCCAGCCGCATTGTTGCGGCCTTCGCCGTCCTGGCGCGGACCACGTCCATTGCGACCGCCACGACCATTGCGTCCTTCACCTCGGCCTTCGCGGGCTTGTTGTTGACCCTCATTGCGGACGTAGTTGTCGGTATCGCCTTCGGCTGTCGCATCGGCACGGCCTTCTGCACGCGGCTGCTCGTTGCGCTCACTGGCCTCATTGCGCTCTCCACCGCCGCGTCCACCACGGCCGCCACGTTCACCGCGCTCGCGGGGAGCGCGATCGGGACGTTGTTCTTGGCGATTTGCGTCTTGGCCGCCTGGGGCTTGTTGGCCACCAGTTTGTAAGTTGGTCTCCATAGGCATGGGTTTGCCTTCGGCGTCAAAACGCTCGCGCTGCGCGCCGCCTTGGCGCTCGGCACCGCCGCTACCACCACGCCCACCGCGTCCACCACGGCTGTTGCGTCCGTCACCACGGCCCTCACCGCGCGGACCACGGCCTTCGCCACGGGACTCGTTGCGGCCTGGGCCCTCTGTGCGACCTTCGCCGGGCTTGCCGCCGTTGCGGTTGCGTCCATCACGTGTTTCGCGGCCTTCAGGCGCTTTTGGTGTTGGGGCCGACATTGGCTTCACTGGAGCAGATGGCTCGGCGCCGAAGAGGCTCTTGATCCAACCAAAGAAGCCTTTTTCAGCGGCTACAGGTGGCTTGACCTCTGTAACCGGCACGTTGCGCTGTGGTGCCGTAGCATGACCGGCAGCTGCCAAGGCCGGGGCCGCCGGACGCGGTGCCGCCACGGGTGCAGGAGCGTCAGGCAGGACACCCTTGATAATGGGTATTTGTTTGTTGGTAGGCTCTTGCGAACGGCGCGTTACGGACGTTGGGTCTTCCACCACATCGGCCATCTTGTAGCTGGCTTCGATATTGTCCAGACGCGGATCGTCGTGCTTCAGGCGCTCCAGCTTGTAGTTGGGCGTTTCCAGCGTCTTGTTGGGCACCAGCAGCACGTTGATGCGCTGCTTCATCTCGATCTTGCTGATTTCCGAACGCTTTTCGTTCAGCAGGAACGACGCCACATCGACCGGCACCTGGCACAGCACCGAGGCCGTGCTGTCTTTGAGCGACTCTTCCTGGATGATGCGCAAAATCTGCAGCGCCGAGCTTTCGGTGTCGCGGATGTGGCCGGAACCGCCGCAGCGCGGGCAAGGGATGGACGCGCCTTCCGACAGCGCGGGGCGCAGCCGCTGGCGGCTCATTTCCATCAGGCCGAACTTGCTGATGGTGCCGAACTGCACTCTGGCGCGATCCTGGCGCAGCGCATCGCGCAGGCGGTTTTCAACATCGCGGCGGTTGCGCGACTCTTCCATGTCGATAAAGTCGATGACGATCAGGCCGCCCAAATCGCGCAGACGCATCTGGCGCGCCACTTCATCAGCGGCTTCCAGGTTGGTTCGGGTG
>JAYSYB010000363.1:0-1503 GCA_043716775.1 Rubrivivax sp. | reverse complement strand
GGCCGGCGCGGCCATGCCTGATGCGAATGCCGTGGCACTGTCGCTGGAGCGCATGAACGCGATTGAATCGATTGACACGGCATCGGCCACCGTGACTGTGCAGGCCGGCGCTACACTGCAGTCGGTACAGGAAGCCGCACTGGCGGCGAGCCTGTTGTTTGGCGTGGATCTGGGCGCGCGCGGCTCGTGCCAGATTGGCGGCAACCTGGCGACCAATGCGGGCGGCAACGGCGTGGTGCAGTTCGGCATGATGCGCGACCAAGCGCTCGGGCTGGAAGTGGTGCTGGCCGACGGCACCGTGCTGCCGATGCTGCGGCCCATGCTCAAGAACAACACCGGCTACGACCTCAAGCAGTGGTTCATAGGCTCCGAGGGCACGCTAGGCATCATCACCCGCGCGGTGCTGGCGCTGCACCCGCTGCCGCCCGCTCGGGTAAGCACGCTGATAGCCTTGCCCGACTACGCGAGCGCGATCCGGCTGCTGCGCCTGCTGCAGGCGCATTTCCCTGGCGCGCTGGCCGCATTCGAGCTGATGTGGGAAGACTTCTTCAGCACTTCGCTGGGCTGGAGCCAGACCGCCTCCCCACTCGCGCAGGCTTACCCCTTCACCGTGCTGGCCGAAGTGACGGGCCTTGACGAGGCCCTGCTTGGCGAGAGCCTGCAAACCGCGCTGGCCGAAGCCATGGATGCGGGCTTCGTGCTCGACGCCGTGGTGGCCCAGTCGCAGACCCAGGCGCGGGCGCTGTGGCGCATCCGCGAGGCGACAGCCGAGTTCCCCGACCGCATCGTCCCCATCAATTTTGACATCAGCCTACCGATTGACCAGATCGGCGACTTCGCGGAGCAATGCATGCGGGCGCTGTCGCAGCGCTGGAAGGAACACCGCACGCTGCGCTTTGGCCATCTGGGCGACGGCAACCTGCACATCACAACCGACGCACGCTCGCTCGGCGATGCGGCTCCTCTGGCGCAGGCGACGCACGAGGTCGAGCAACTCGTTTACGCGCTGGTTGCCCAGCGGGGCGGCTCCATCTCGGCCGAGCACGGCATCGGCCTGCTTAAAAAGCCCTATCTGGCCGCCAGCCGCACGCCAGCCGAACTGGCGGCCATGCGCGCCATCAAGCAGGCGCTCGACCCGCTGAACCTGCTCAATCCGGGCAAGGTGTTTGACCTCACGCCTCAAAACACGAAAGCAAAAACATGACCACTGCCTCCGCCGATTTGCTGACCCGCCTGGCGCGGCCCGAAGTGCGCGACTTGCCGGCCTACAACGCCGGCCTGTCGTCCGAGGTGGTGCGCCAGCGCTATGGCGTCGCCCATGTCGCGCGCCTGGCCAGCAACGAAAATCCGTTCGGTCCAAGCCCTGCTGTAGCCCATGCGCTGGCAGGGCTTGCGACCACCATCGGCCTTTACCCCGATGCCAACAGCCAGGCGCTGCGTGCCGCGATTGCCAATCGCACGGGTGCGCAGGCAAGCGAAATCGTGATCGGCAACGGCTCGGAA
>JAYSYB010000362.1:0-1504 GCA_043716775.1 Rubrivivax sp. | reverse complement strand
GTCCAGCTCATCAGGTTCGGGCAACACCGCCACCGTGCAGGCGCTGGTGTGAATACGGCCCTGGGTTTCGGTGGCAGGCACCCGCTGCACCCGATGCCCGCCGGATTCAAAGCGCAGCTTGCCGTACACGCCCACGCCCTGGTCGTCTGTCGGGCCATCAATGCGCAGCACAACCTCCTTGTAGCCGCCCAATTCGCTGGCCGATTCGCTGACGATCTCGGTCTGCCAGCGGTTGCGTTCGGCAAAGCGGGTGTACATGCGAAACAGGTCGGCCGCGAACAGTGCTGACTCGTCACCGCCCGTTCCGGCGCGGATCTCGACGAAAGCGGCGCGTGTGTCGTCCGGATCTTTGGGAATCAGCGTCAGCTGCAGCGCTTCGTCAATGTGCAGAAGATCCGATTTCGCGGCGGCTATCTCTTCTTCTGCCATTTCAGCCATATCCGGGTCATCCCTGGCTTCGCGCAGCAGATGCTCGGCACTGAGCAGATCAGCTTCGCGGGACGTCAGGCGGGTGTACTGGGCGGCCACCACGCTGACCTCGGCGTGCTCCCGCGTCAGGCTGCGAAAGCGGTCCAGGTTGTTGACGACGTCCGGGGCGGACAGCAGCGCGTCCAGCTCGGTCAGGCGGTGCAGCTGGCGTTCCAGAGTTTGGCGGAGAAAGGGTTTCATGGGGTATGGGCGCACAAAAAAGCGAAGGGACGCTGCGGTAGGCGGCAGCGCATTGACGGGCAAGCGAAAGCAGGCGGCAGGTGTGGCGACGCTAAAGCTCTTCGTCTGACGCGGATGATTTCGGCATGGCGGGCGCTGTTTGCCCACGCAGAAACAGGCGCGTCACGGTTTGCGCGGTGGCTTCGCGGCGGGCGTTGTCGCCACTGTGCAGCTCGGCCAGGGTGCCGTGCAGCATTTTTTGTGTCAGGCCGCGGCTCAGTGCGTCTAGCACGGTGTCCAGCGGTTCGCCACGCGCCAGCAGTTTTTTGGCGCGGCTGATTTCCAGCGCGCGCCAGCTGTCGGTCTGGGCATGAAGCTGCTGAATCAGGGGCACCACGCCATTGACCGGGTGGCGTTCGCCCAGCCAGTGCATGAAGTTTTGTACGCCCGTGTCGATGATGACCTCCGCTTGCGCTACAGCCGCTTGCCGGCTGTCCTTGCCGGTCTGCACGACCTGCGCCAGGTCGTCCACGGTGTACAAATACACATCTTGCAGCGCCTTGACCTCAAATTCGATGTCGCGTGGCACCGCCAGGTCAACCATGAACATCGGCCGATGTTTGCGGCGTTTCAACGCCCGCTCGACAGCGCCCAGCCCGATGATGGGCAGCGTGCTGGCCGTGCAGCTGATGACGGCGTCAAACTCATGCAGGCGCTCGGGCAGGTCGGCCAGCCGCATGACTTCGGCGCCAAAGCGGTTGGCCAGTTTTTCACCACGGGCCAGTGTGCGGTTGGCAATGGCCATGTTTTTCGGTTTTTTGGCCGCGAAGTGGGTGGCCGCCAGCTCAATCATCTC
>JAYSYB010000361.1:0-1504 GCA_043716775.1 Rubrivivax sp. | reverse complement strand
CTGACTCAGCCAGCGGCTTCGGTCGATGGCGGTGCGGCACGCCCGCCCGGGCCTGCGCCCGCCGTCATGTCGAAGCGGAACAGGCGGCAGTCGATAGCGCCGTTGAACAGCGGCACGCGGCGTGACTCCTTCAGCCGCATCAGTGTCGGCAGCTTCATTTCGGGGCTCAACAGCCAGGCCGTCCAGCCGGCATATTGGCGCTTCCAGTGGCTGGCCAGTTGGCCGAAAAATTCTGCCGGTGTGCCGCCGCCTTCGAAGCTCTCGCGCGGGGCGCGGTCGGTAGCGCCCGAGCCCTGACCTTTTGCGTCCAGCCTTTCGCCGTAGGGCGGGTTCATGACGATGGTGCCCCGGGCCACGGGTGGCAGGCGCTGCAGCGCATCGACGGTCTTGAAGTCGATGGCATCCAACACGCCAGCACGTTCGGCGTTACGGGTGGCGAAGTCGGTCATGCGAAAGCTCACGTCGCCGGCAAAGAGCGGCACGGCCGGCGCATGGACGCGTGCTTTGGCGGCACGCTGCAGGTCACGCCACGCAGCGGCGAAGGGTTTGAAGGGCAGCATGCGTTCAAAAGCGAAGTGGCGCTGGCCGCCGGCGGCGATGCCGCAGGCAATCTGCGCCGCTTCGATCACGATGGTGCCGGCGCCGCAGCAAGGGTCCATCAACGGCCCGTCTTCCACCCGACCCTGCCAGCCGGCGGCGGCCAGCAGCGCGGCGGCCAACGTTTCCTTCAGCGGCGCTTCACCGGTGTCTTCGCGCCAGCCGCGCTTGAAGAGCGGGTCACCCGAGGTGTCGATGTACAGCGTGGCATGGTTGGGGCCGACGAAGAGCGCGATCGGCAGATCCGGCCGGTGCGTGTCAACGCTGGGCCGCGCGCCAGTGCTTGCGCGCAGCGTGTCGCAGACCGCGTCCTTGATGCGCAGCGCGGCAAAGTTCAGGCTGTGCAGCGGCGACGCAAAGCGGCCGCGGCCGGCGCTGACATCGACACGCAGCGTTTGTTCCGGCGTGATCCAGCGGCCCCAGTCCACCTGCATCGCCAGCGCGTAGAGGTCGTGCTCATCGGCATACGGGCCGTCGATCAGCGGCCACAGCACGCGGGTGGCCAAGCGGCTCTCGAGGTTGAGCTGCATCGCCAGACACTCGTTGCCTTCGACCCAGACGCCACCGCGCGAGGCTTCGGCGGGCACGCCCGTGATGCGTTGCACCTCGTCCGCCAGCAGCGCTTCCACGCCGCCAGGGCAGGGCAGAAAAAGCGCGGTCATCGCAGTGCAGTCATATGTTCTTTCGCAAGCCCGCAGGCGCGATCTTCAGCGCCTCGCGGTACTTGGCCACCGTGCGCCGCGCGACCTGGATGCCCTGCTCTTCCAGCATCGAACTGAGCTGGTTGTCGGACAGCGGTTTCTTGATGTCTTCAGCGGTCACAAACTGCCGGATCAGCGCTCGCACTGCGGTGCTGGACGCGTTGCCGCCCGCGTCGGTGTTGAGCGACGAGCCGAAGAAATACTTG
>JAYSYB010000037.1:0-2493 GCA_043716775.1 Rubrivivax sp. | reverse complement strand
GCTCCGCGCCAAACACGGTGATGTCATACAACTCGGGCGCAACCTTGATCAGCTCTTCAATCGTGCGCACCCCCGCCATGCCGTTGCCAACCATCACCGTGTTTGGCGCGGAGCCGCACCCCAACTACAACCGCATTCTGCTCTCGCCCGTGCTGGCGGGCGAGCAAACGGTTGACCAGATCATCCTCAACGACTGGGCCTGGTACACCGACAACCACATCACGCTGCACGCCGGCTGGAAAGTGACCGAGGTGGACCGGGTGCACCGCATCGTTCATGCCGAGAACGCCGCCGGTGAGAAGACCAGCGCCGAGTACGACCGCCTCATCATGGCCACCGGTTCCAACCCCTTCATCTTGCCTATTCCGGGCAAGGACCTGAAGGGCGTGCTGGCCTACCGCGACATCTCAGACACCAACGCCATGATTGAGGCGGCCACAAAGTACCAACACGCGGTGGTGATTGGCGGCGGCCTCTTGGGGCTGGAGGCGGCCAACGGTTTGATGAAGCGCGGCATGAACGTGACCGTGGTGCACGTCATGCCGTGGCTGATGGAGCGCCAGTTGGACAAGGTGGCCGGCCAGCTCTTGCAAAAATCGCTGGAAGAACGCGGCATGAAGTTCCTGATGGGGGCGCAAACGCAAGAGCTCATCCCGGATAAAGACGGGAGAGTAATGGCCGTCAAGTTCAAAGACGGCACAGAGGTCCTCGCTGATTTGGTGGTAATGGCCGTGGGCATTCGCCCCAACACCGAGCTGGCTGAGAAGATGAACCTGTATGTGAACCGCGGCATCGTGGTGAGCGACACGATGCAGACCACCACCGATGCGCGCATCTACAGCGTGGGCGAATGCGCCGCGCACCGGGGCATTGCCTACGGTCTGGTGGCCCCGCTGTTTGAGCAGGGCAAGGTGCTGGCCAATCACTTGGCGCAGTCTGGCATTGGGCGCTATACGGGCTCGCTCACCTCGACCAAGCTCAAGGTCACGGGCATTGACCTGTTCAGCGCGGGCGAATTCCAGGGTGGCGAGGGCACAGAAGAAATCGTGATGTCCGACCCCTTCGGTGGTGTGTACAAAAAGCTGGTCATCAAGGACGACAAGCTCGTGGGTGCCTGCCTGTATGGCGACACGGTGGACGGCAGCTGGTACTTAAAGCTGCTGCGCGATGGCCGCAGCGTGGCCGACCTGCGCGACAAGCTGATGTTTGGCGAGTCCAGCATCGGCGACACCGGCCACGAGGGCCACACCAAGGCCGCCACCATGCTCGACGAAGCCGAGGTTTGCGGCTGCAACGGCGTGAACAAAGGCACGATCTGCAAGGCCATCAAGGAAAAAGGCCTGTTCACGCTGGACGAGGTGCGCAAGCACACCAAAGCCAGCGCGTCATGCGGCTCCTGCACCGGTTTGGTGGAGCAGATCATCATGTTCACCGCCGGGGGCGACTACTCCGCCACGCCCAAGACCAAGGCCATGTGCGCCTGCACCGACCATGGCCACCAGGCCGTGCGCGATGCCATCCGCAACAACAAGCTGTTGACCATTGCCGACACCTTCAAATTCATGGAGTGGAAGACACCCAATGGTTGTGCAAGCTGCCGCCCGGCCGTCAACTACTACCTGATCAGCACCTGGCCCAAGGCCGCAAAGGACGATCCGCAAAGCCGCTTCATCAACGAACGCAGCCACGCCAACATCCAGAAGGACGGCACCTACAGCGTGATCCCGCGCATGTGGGGTGGCGAGACCACGGCCAGCGAACTGCGCCGAATTGCCGACGTAGTGGACAAGTACAAGATCCCCACCGTCAAGGTCACCGGCGGCCAGCGCATCGACTTGCTGGGCGTCAAGAAAGAAGACCTGCAAAACGTGTGGAAGGACATTGGCATGCCATCCGGCCACGCCTATGCCAAGGCGCTGCGCACGGTCAAGACCTGCGTGGGCAGCGAGTGGTGCCGCATGGGCACGCAGGACAGCACTCAGATGGGCAAGGACCTCGAGCGCGCCATGTGGCGCATGTATGCCCCGCACAAGGTCAAGTTCGCCGTGAGCGGCTGCCCGCGCAACTGTGCCGAGTCCGGCATCAAGGACGTGGGTGTTATTGGTGTGGACAGCGGCTGGGAGATGTACATCGCCGGCAACGGCGGCATCAAGACCGAGGTGGCGCACTTCCTGGTCAAGGTCAAGACTGCCGCAGAAGTGCTGGAGTACACCGGCGCCTTCTGCGAGCTGTACCGCCAAGAGGGCTGGTACCTGGAGCGCACCGTGCACTACGTGAACCGTGTGGGCCTGGACCACGTGAAAAAACGCATCCTGGAAGACCATGAAGGCCGCAAGGCGCTGTGGGAGCAACTGCAATTTGCGCTGGAAGGCGAACCCGACCCATGGTTCGACTTCAAAGAAGCATCTGTCGATACCCGCCAGTTCGCCGCCCTGCCGGTTTGACCCATGTTCGCGCGCACCACACACGTTACGCAGAGCCTGAATGGCAGAG
>JAYSYB010000360.1:0-1505 GCA_043716775.1 Rubrivivax sp. | reverse complement strand
GGTGCAGAGCGTGCTCAAGCGCTACCCGGATGTTGAGCAACTGATCCCGGTTGAAATGCTCAAGCGCCTTGCGCTTGCCTCCAGCGGCAGCGTCCGCGATTTCTTCAGGCTTGTGAAATCGGTTTGCACCAAGGCCCAGGTCAAGCAGCCGCCCTTCCCCTTGCAGGACGACAGCCTGCCTGCGCTGGCCGAGAAAGCGCTGCGCGACGAGATGCCACTCGCTGAAGAAGACATCAAGCGCCTGGCACGCGTGCGCGTGTCGCATAACCCGGCCCTGGACTCCATGGACAACCTGCACAAGGTGGCCCGTTTGTTTGATGGTGGCCTGATCCTGTCCTACCGCAATGGCGTGGGCGACTGGTGCGAAGTGCAGTACCTGCTGCACGATCAGATCGCACCCTACTTGCCTGAAGCCGCTGCTGCTCGGGTGTGAGCATTGCGCTAAGCCCTGACGAAGTCTGGCGCGAGATGCGCCTGCACATGGAGTGGAGCGAGCGGCTGAGCCTGGTTTTTCTGTTTGCGGACAGTGCCGCTGCGGTGGCGCCCATTCGCCAGTGGGCCGACGATGCCTGGCAGTGGCGCACGGCACCCATGAAGCTGCTGGCACCCACCACCGCCGCCGCTGCGGCAGTGGATGTGATGGGCGGGCTGCAGTCGCACGTTGATGCGCTGCCCACCGTTCGCGCGCCAGTGTGGGTGGAGATGCTCGCCGAGGCAACCGACGCGCAAGCCTGGGACCGCTCACGCGCCGAATGCCTGGCGCGTTTGAATGAAGCGCGCGAATGGCTAACCGGCACCTTCAAGCGGCCGCTGGTGCTGTGCCTGCCCAAGGCCTGGCTGCGTCAAGTGGGGCATGTGGCGCCAGACCTCTGGCATGTGCGGTCCTTTGTGGCCACGGTGTTGTCGGTGGCCGGGCCGGGAACGGAGGTGCGGGCAGCAGCCTCGGCGTTCACCGAGGCCAGCGCTTCCGCCCAGGCTCAACTCGAGACCCTGCGTCTGGCAGTGACGCAGGCACAAGACCGGTATGCCATCGAGCCTGGCACAGACACGCTGCGCGCCCTTTGGGACGCCAAAGACGATCTGTCTGCAGCGTGCTTGCAAGCTGGCCAGTTGGACCCTGCGCGCCAGTGGGCGGCTGAGGCCTTGGCGCACATGCGCCAGTTGCGGCAGGCCTTGGGCGACAGCCCACAGGTGCAACGTGACCTGTCGATCTCGCTGGACAGGGTGGGCAATGCGGAACGCGACGCCGGCTGCGGTGAAGCGGCGCTGGCCGCCTACCGCGAAAGCCTGGATCTCAGCCGCCAGTTGCGGCAAGCGCTGGGCGACAGCCCGCAGGCGCGACGCGACCTGTCGATCTCGCTGAGCAAAGTGGGCGATGCAGAACGCGACGCCGGCCGCGGCGAAGTGGCGCTGGCGGCCTACCGCGAAAGCCTGGATCTCAGCCGCCAGTTGCGGCTGGCACTGGGCGACAGCCCGCAGGTGCAGCGTGACCTGTCGATCTCGCT
>JAYSYB010000359.1:0-4881 GCA_043716775.1 Rubrivivax sp. | reverse complement strand
TGGTTTGGTACACCGGCCAGTTCTACGCGCTGTTCTTCATGCAAAACGTGATCAAGATCGACAGCTTCACAGCCAACGTGATGGTCGCCTGGTCGCTGATACTGGGTACTGGTGGCTTCCTGGTCTTCGGCGCACTGTCCGATCGGATTGGCCGCAAGCCCATCATTCTGGCAGGCTGCGCGTTGGCCGCGGCCACCTTCCTGCCCGTGTTCGGCTTCCTGACCAAGACCGCGAACCCGGCCATCTACAAAGCGCACCAGACTCCCGTCACGGTGACGGTGAACGAGAAGGACTGTTCGTTCCAGTTCAACCCCACCGGAACCGTCAAGTTCACGTCCTCCTGCGACATCGCCAAAGCACAATTGGCGCGGACCTCGGTGAACTACGACACCGTTGAAGGCGCGGCCCCGGGCGCGCTGGCCGTGGTGAAGGTCGGCGAAACGGCGATCCCGTCGTATGACGCTGGCAAGCTGAGCGGTGACGAACTGAAGAAGGCCAAGGCCACCTTCGATTCCACCCTGAATGCAGCGCTGAAGCAGGCCGGGTACCCCATGGTGCCGGCCGACAACACGACCATCGCCAAGGCGCAGAACTTCGTCGACATCTTCACGGCGCAGAAGCTCACGATCATCCTGATCCTGACCTACCTCGTGATCCTGGTGACGATGGTCTACGGCCCGATCGCCGCGATGTTGGTTGAACTGTTCCCGACCCGCATCCGTTACTCCGGGCTGTCGCTGCCGTATCACATCGGCAACGGCTGGTTCGGTGGCCTGATGCCGGCGACCGCTTTTGCGATCTCGGCGCAGACCGGCAACATTTACTCGGGCCTGTGGTACGCCATCGTGATTGCGGTCATGACGGTGATCGTCGGCACGCTGTTCGTGCCGGGTGGTACCCACAAGAAAGACATCTTCGCTGGCGACAGCGACCGATAAGCACATGTAAGCCCATGGCAATGGCTGGGCCGGGGTCTCCTAGAGTCCCCGGCCCGTTTCGTTTGTGGCCAAGGAGATGCCGTTTTGATTGATCTTGTGCTTTCGCAACTGACCGACCTTTTCCGCATCGGTCTGATCATCGGCCTGGTGTACACGATGCAAAGAACCGCTGCCGTGACGGGCCGCGTACTCCCGCTGGTCTTGGGCGTGGTGTTTGTGGCTGTCATGCTTCCTGCCACCATGCCAAGCACATCGGTAAGTCTCACCGACGCCATCCTCGCTGGGCTGGTTTCCAACTCGATCATCTTGGTGCCTGTGCTGGCCCTGGCGGCGCTGATTGCTCGAAGTCGGCGCTGAGCGCCTTTACTCTGAGTTCCATCCATTGTTTGGCGAAGTTGAGGAGCCCAGTTCCTCGTCGCGTGTTTGTGTTCTTCATGCACCTTGTTGCGCCCCTGGGTCTGCGTTGTTGGTGAACCAGGCAGTCTGCCCGTTCACCCCACGGAAGCAGGGTCATGGAGCTTTGAACTCCCACCCGCTCGCCGTTGCGCTAATGGATGCTGGAGGACCGTAGGCGTTCAGCAAACCCCGCCATTGCGCCGTCGATGCCGGCGTGCTCGAGTTGGTTTACGCCGCAGCGACGGCCATGGTGGCCGCAGCGCCAGGAGGCCGACGATCTCGGTGGCTGACTTCCACTTGTGCGGCAGCAGTTGTGCCAGGTCGCGATTCTTTAGTGTGGGCAGGCGTTTGAACATTTATATCGCTTACCCCCCGATTCACGCCTGCGCTGCTTCGCCCTAGCGATGCGATGGCAAAGGGTGGACGGCTGGCTACGCCGCAGCTGCAGCGCGCCGATTCATGGTCTCGAGGGAAAGACCCAGTCGGGTAAACCTTGACGCGGTTTGCCGCAGTAAGTGCTGGGTAAGCGCGCGCCAAAACAGTCACACCTATCAACCGAGGTTTCATGCTCAACCTGCTCAATGCTGTTCAACTTGTGCTCTACATCGCGCTGCTGGCGCTGTTTGGGCAAGGTGTGCTGCACGTGCTGGCCGGCGCGCGTCGGGAGATCAACTTCTTCTATGCATTGCTGCAAGTCCTGAGCAAGCCCTTCACGCTGGTGGTCCGAAAGATTGCGCCGCGGCAGATTGCCGACAGTTTTGTGCCCGCACTGACCTTTGTGCTGATGGCGGCCCTGTACCTGGCGGTGACCTTCGAACGAATCGACCTCTGCGTCATGACGCACCGCGTTGGCCAAGCCGGATGCCAGTGAATCGCCTGGCGTATCTGTGGCACAAGTGGCGTGTTATGGCGCTGCTGCTGTGCGGCTGTCACGTTGCCGCCTTAGGCCGCGTCAACCTCATGTGCGGCCGTTGGCCCGACGATGAGTACGCCCTCGCCAGCCGAGCGCACTTGTTGATGCAGAAGGGCTGTGTCGAGACGGCCCTGCTGGACTCGGGCCGGCTGGTCGTCTTGCGGCCCGACCATGCGGGCATCTGGTTCAACCATGGCTACATGCTCGAGTTCGCGCAGCAATGGGACGAAGCCCTGGCCGCATTCCAACGCGCCGCCGAACTGAACCCGCAGCTGGACCGTGCCTGGTACGGCCTGGGACTGGTGTTGATTCGCCTGCAGCGTTTCGACGAAGCGGTGCTGGCCTTGAAGCGAAACACCGAACTGCAACCCTTGAGTCCTTTTGCCTGGTACCAACTGGCGCGGGTGCATCTGGATCGCAAGGAGTCCGACGCGGCAGAAAAGATCATTCGCCACCTGCAGGGCTTTGAACCCAAGGTCGCCGCGCAATTGGTGCGTGAGACCGGGCTGCTCGCGGGCAGGCCTGCTGGCTGAGGCGCCGCGTTCTGCGACCCGATCAGCCCGACATGGGCAAAGTTGCGTCCAAAGGGATTGCTGGCATGAAGTTGAGCGAAAGACATCACCGCTACTGGCGCAAGAACCTCCGCATGACTGGCGCGCTCTTGCTCGTCTGGTTCATGGTGACTTTTTTCGTGAGCTTCTTTGCCCGCGAACTGAGCTTCAGCTTCTTCGGCTGGCCTTTCAGTTTCTGGGTCGCTTCGCAAGGTGCGCTGGTGGTCTATGTGCTGATCATCTGGTTCTACGCGCGCTACATGGAAACACTCGATCGCGAACACGACGTCGCCGAGGAGGATTGAGATGACGGGCCCGGGTTCAGCACCCGCAGCAGCTTCCCGCAGGGAAGCCCAGGCGGCTTTCAAAAAGGGGCTGAACAAGTTTTACAGCTGGTACACGGGGGGCTTCATCGCCTTTGTGCTGGTGCTTGCCATCGCCGAGCAGATGGGCCTGGGGCGGGGCGCCATCGGCATCATCTTCCTGCTCGCAACTGTGGCGCTGTATGCCGGTATCGGCATCATGAGCCGCACCAACGACGCCGCCGAGTACTACGTGGCGGGCCGGCGCGTACCGGCCGTCTACAACGGCATGGCCACCGGGGCGGACTGGATGAGCGCAGCATCGTTCATCGGCTTGGCCGGCACGCTGTACCTCACGGGTTACGGCGGCCTGGCCTTCATCATGGGCTGGACAGGCGGCTACTGCCTGGTGGCGTTGTTCTTGGCACCGTACCTGCGCAAGTTCGGCCAGTTCACGATCCCCGACTTTCTGGGTTCTCGCTATGGCGGCAACCTGGCGCGCCTTGTCGGCGTGGTGGCCGCCATCCTCTGTTCCTTTACCTATGTCGTGGCGCAGATCTACGGCGTTGGCCTGATCACCACGCGGCTGACGGGCCTGGCCTTTGAAGTCGGCATCTTCGTTGGCCTGGGCGGCATTCTGGTGTGCTCTTTCCTGGGCGGCATGCGCGCCGTCACCTGGACGCAGGTGGCGCAGTATTTCATTCTGATCATTGCTTACCTGATTCCTGTGGTGTGGCTGTCTGTCAAACAAACCGGTGTGCCGATTCCGCAGGCCATCTACGGCTACACGCTGGAAAAAGTGACTGCGCGCGAAGTGCAGCTGATCGACGACCCGAAAGAAAAGGAAGTCATTGCTATCTACCAGCAGCGCGCCGACGACCTGGCCGTCAAGCTGCGGGATGTGCCGTCAGCGCTGGCCAAGGACCGCGCGGTGGCCCAGAAGCGAGTTGAAGAACTGCAAGCGGCCAATGCGCCGCTGCGCGAAGTCCAGTCCGCCGAAAAGGCCCTGGCTGCAGTGCCGAAGGACGTGCCCAGTGCCGTCGCCACCTGGACCAAGGCCAAGGCCTCGGCCGACGCATCGGCCAAGCCTTTGGCCGGCATGCCCAGACACGCGGCCCAGTACGCCGGCGATCCGAGTGGGGACGCTGCAGCGCAAAAGGTCTTTGACGACTCGCGTCGCAACTTCCTGGCCCTGGTGTTCTGCCTGATGGTGGGCACCGCTGGGTTGCCGCACATCCTGACGCGCTACTACACAACGCCGTCAGTGCGGGACGCCCGTCGGTCGGTGACCTGGTCGCTGATTTTCATTTTCCTGCTGTATGTCACGGCACCCGCGCTGGCCGTACTGGTGAAGTTCGAAGTCTTCAACGTGCTGGTTGGCACGCCGTTTGACAAGCTTCCGCTGTGGATCACGTCCTGGGCCAAGGTGGACCCGGCGTTGCTGTCGGTGGTGGACGTCAACAAGGACGGCATCTTCCAGCTGGGTGAAATGAAGATCGGTGGCGACATCATCGTGCTGGCCACGCCCGAAATTGGTGGCTTGCCCTATGTGATCTCTGGCTTGGTGGCGGCCGGTGGCCTGGCCGCCGCGCTGTCCACGGCTGACGGCCTGCTGTTGACGATTGCCAGTGCGCTATCGCATGACGTCTACTACAAGATGATCGATCCCAACGCGCCCACGGCGCGGCGCGTAATGATCTCGAAGACGCTGTTGCTGGTGGTGACGCTGATGGCCGCCTTCGTCGCGGCGCAGAAGCCGGCCGACATTCTGTTCCTGGTGT
>JAYSYB010000358.1:0-1511 GCA_043716775.1 Rubrivivax sp. | reverse complement strand
CGACTTCAGGCAGGCCTTGGCTCGCTTCCAGGACCAGCGTTCTCGGCTGGGCTCAGCGGCTCACGCGGCTTAGGCGGCTTAGGCGGGTCTGCGGGCCGCTGCGGCCGGCCGGCGTTGAGCACGTCGTCAATGCGCTGAGCCACCAGCCAGGCACCGCGCAGCCGCGATTCACGCGTGGTGCTGGCTACGCGCGGCGTCACTTGCAATGTGTCCAGGTTGCGCAGCGCCCGCCCGGGGTCCTGCGCACCGGGTTCCAGGCTGTCGAGCCAGGCAGCGGCCAGAGGTCCGTCGCGCAGGGCCCGGGCCAGCGCCTGGTCGTCGAAGAGCGTGGAATGCGCCAGGCTCACGATGACCTGGTGCTGTTTGGCGGCGCGCAGCAAGCGGGCACCGAAGAGCCCGTCGAAACGTGAGTGCGCGTGCAGCAGCACGCACACCGCGTCGCAGTCGCGCATCAGGTCCAGCAACGGCACTGGCCTCACACCGGCTTGAAGCCAGGCCGGGTCGCCGGCATGCACAGCCGGGTCGTAGCCCAGCACCTGTGACCCGAAGACCCGCAGCAGGCGCGCCAGCTGCAGCAGGTTGGGTGTGACGCCGACGATGCCCACGGTGCAGGCACCCAGCTCACGACCGACGAGCAGGCCGCCTTCGCCGAGGACCGGCACCCGGCGCAACAACGCCAGCAGCGCGGCAACGACAAATTCCGCCTCGGCTGCGGCGCTGGCGCTTGCGGCGCGTGCCACCTCCACGCCCGCGCGGGCGCCGGCTTGCAGGTCGATATTTTCTGCACCCACCGACAGCCGCCCCACCACCCGCAGGTGCGGCGCATGCCACAGCACGCTGGCATCCAGCGTCACTGACGGCGGCAGGATCGCAGCGCGTGCCGTGGACAGGGCCAGCCGCGCCGCCACGGGGTCATCGGCAAGCTCCGGCGCCACGCGCACGGGGTGGCGCGAAGCCAGCCACTGCTGCACTTCGGCGGGAATCGGTTCGACGATCAATACGTCCAGCGGCGCGTGCGGCAGCGTGTCATGAAAGGGAAGATGGTCCACATGTGAAAATCGGCCTGTTTCCACACGTTCTGAAGCCCACATGCGCGTCCAAAAGGCAATATTCCCCGTCGCAGGCCTCGGCACCCGCTTTTTGCCGGCCACCAAGGCGCAACCGAAAGAGATGCTGCCGGTGGTGGACAAGCCACTGATCCAGTACGCGGTGGAAGAAGCCTATGCGGCGGGCGTGCGCGAAATGATCTTCGTCACCGGCCGCCACAAGCGTCCGATCGAAGACCACTTCGACATGACCTATGAGCTGGAAGTGGCGCTTGAAAACGCCAACAAGCACGAACTTCTGAGCGTGGTGCGCAGCGTCAAGCCCGACGACATGGAGTGCATCTACGTGCGCCAGCCCCAGGCCTTGGGGCTGGGCCACGCGGTGCTGTGCGGCCGCAAACTCATCGGCAACGAACCCTTTGCCGTGCTGCTGGCCGACGACCTGATGGTGCACGACAAGCCGAT
>JAYSYB010000357.1:0-1515 GCA_043716775.1 Rubrivivax sp. | reverse complement strand
TACCGTGACGTCCTGGCCGGATTTGATTTCGCTGCCGCACCACGGGCAGTTGGTCAGCTGAAGCGGGGACCCGGTCCCCCTACCGCCGCCGGAGCCGTGCGCACGCAGGATGGACTCGTGGGCATCGTCGATGGTGTTGGGCGTCGTACGCATACCCACCCACAGCCCGATGCGGAAGGGCTCGGCACCCCAGGTGGCCGCGTCGGCGCGGCGGATGACCTCGCACGCGCAGATGAGTGCTGCTGCCCGCTGGAACTGCTGGAGCGTCAGCAGCCGCAGCGTGTACCGCATGATGACCGCCACGCCCGCGTGGCCCAGACGGCCTCCGACGACACCTTGCAAGCGCCGCAAGGCCATCGTGTAGGCCGTCAGGCCCAGGTACGCCTCCGTCTTGCCGCCGCCCGTCGGAAACCAGAGCAGGTCAGCTACGGCCGCTGCAGATTCGCCACGGTCAGGGTGGTCCAACTTCGTGACGCCAGGCAAGTTCAGCAGCACAAAGGCGAGCTGGAACGGGCGCCAGCTTCGATTGGCCGGCTGGTCCAACTCCTCGAGGGTGGAGGCGATGCCGGCGCGCTTGCGCTCCGACAGCAGCGCATGCACGCGCTGTTGCCACATGGCCTGGTTGGCAAACCGGAAAGCGCGCATCGCTTTCGGGTCGGTCTCCAACAGCGCAATACCGGCTTCGATACGCTCCTGGGCTTGGCGGCAGGCTTCCATGGCTTCGCGCGCGGTGCCCACGTACTCGTCGAGCCCATCCATCCCCGCATCGACACGGGCCTGGCTGCTAACAATCCAAGCCGCGTAGGTGTGCGTCAATGAGCGCAGCGATTTCAGCAGTTCCCCATCAGGCAGTTCGGCGAGCTGCTGCATGTCCAGCACCACGGCAGCCAGCGCAGGGATGTCCTCAGCGGTGGGCGCCGTCGTCACCGGCACCTCATAGGTCGGTGTCACCCGGGTCAGCAAGCTCACCGCGGCCTTTGGGTCGCCCTGCGCAGTCAGAGCGTCTACGGCCACCCCGTGACCCACCGCGAACTCGATATGCCGTCGATAGAGCATCTCAAGCCGAAGCTGTTCGTCGTCGGCAGCTGTTGAGCGGCGGGTGCGCTTGTGGAAGGCTGCCGAGCCATCTGCCGACGAAACCTGCAGCTCGGGCTGGAACACGAGCTCGTCGTCCTTGGGGCGGCGGGTGGCGGTGAGCTGTGCGTTGACCAGGAACAGCGACACCAACCAATCGCCATCCAACTTACGGACCCGGCCGCGCAGCACCACATCGAGCTGCTCGGTGTCTGCGGACATCGCAGGGATGTCGCCCTCGGTTAGCGGCACGGTGAGCGGCTTGCCGCCCATCGCGTACCGCTTCCAGACCATCTTTGGATTTCCGGTCGGCGTGGTGACCGTCTCGCTGCGCTCACGAGCGTAGCGGCCCCACCTGGGCGTCACCGCCAAGGCGGCGCAGCCCCCAACGACTGTGCAAGTCAGGCCGATGGCCGCAGGCGCCAGCGAATCCATCGGCAG
>JAYSYB010000356.1:0-14787 GCA_043716775.1 Rubrivivax sp. | reverse complement strand
CGGGGGCGGGGGCATTCATGGCTCAACTCCGAAGGTGGAGTGAGCGCCGTTGCTGCCCTGAGCAGGCCCCAGGGTGCCCCGAGCCTGGCTGGCCCTGGTGGGCCGTCGCAACGCTCCTCGGGACGAGGCCCGAATTCTAGCCGGGGGGGATGAAGATGAAGCCCGGCGTGTAGGGCGTGTTCGTGCAGGCGGTGCCGCTGAAGCTGCTGAGGCGCGCCAACAGAGCGATGTTGCCGCTGGGTTGCAGCAGCGCCAGGAAGAAGGGGCGCAGGTTGATGGTGGCTGTGGGGCAGAGTGGCAATCCGAACTCGACTCTGGTGAACACGCTGCCGCTGCCAGGCCCGTAAATGTTCAACGGGCTGAAGATGAACTCCACGCCCTGCGACCCGTTGTAGGCGAAGCCGGTGGACCGCAGGCCCATGCTGGCGGAACCGCCCGACGGCACGGCGTAGCTGCCGCCGCCGTCCAGCCCGCGCAGGTTGGCGTTGACCTTGTCCTGCGCCAGCGCCATGCCGCGGCGGTCGTTCAATTCGGTGGTGCTGGAAAAGCCCATGTCCGGCAGGTTCCACGTCGCCTCTGCCGCCACACCGGGCTGGTTCAGGGCTTCGGTGGCAGAGGCCAGAGCTGCGTTGAGCTCAGTCGCACCCCAGGTGGCCAGTGCGGCCGTCGGTTCGATCCTGACGAGCCACTGGCCCCCGCTGAGCGCCATCGCCGCGCCGTTCCAGCCACTGCCGCTGCCACTGCCACTGCCGTCGAGGCTGCGTGTCGGCCCCTGGATGCGCAGCACCGCCACGTCCAGCAGGCCCCCTGCAGGAAGCGCCCAGGTTGCCCGGTAGGCCGCCACCTGGGGCCAGGCAACGGCGGCGGAGACCTGGTCGCTGACAGCAGCCCGCAGATTGGGTTCCCGCTGCAACTGCGCCGCCGTCAGCGGCAGCAGCGTGAGTGGCCCGAAGGTGCCGGGCCGATCGGCCGCTGTCACGCTGTCGAGAAAGGACGTGGCCAGGATGGTGTCTTCGCCCGCGCGCAAGGTGCGCTGCAGGCCCTGCTGCAGGGCGGCGCTGACGGCCGGGCTGGACGTGGCGGGCAGGGCGCTGCGCAGCGACAGCAGGGTGTCGCCCCGGGCGGCTGCTTCCAGCGTGAATGCAAGGCCGAAGTACAGCGGCGGCACGGTCAGGCCATTGCTGGTGGCTGGCGTGCCCAGCAGGCTGCCGGTGGCCCATTCGCGGCTGCGGCGCTGCACCTCGGCACGCTCGGCGGTGCTCAGTTCTTGCGCCGGTGTGCCCGGCGCGGGGCTGTTCTCGCGCGCCTGGGCCCTGGCCTTGAAGCGCAGGTCGAGCCCGGGGCCGTTGCTGCCGCCGCCGCCGCAGGCGCCAAGCACTGCCGCGGCCAGCACGCAGGCGGCAACGCTGCAAAGTCCTGCGGATGGGTGGGTTTTCAACGGCCTTCCCCTGAACGCCAACGACGGCGCCATGTAGAGCGAAAGAGTCTAGGCGCGGGAGAGGGGTGCAGCAAGGCCGCTGGTCGTCATCCACGTCACTCACTTAGGGGGCTAGCAAAAAGCCGCTAACGGCTGTGCGAGGTCAACCGCGCCAGCGCCCCTGCCGCACTGATTCCAGGCCCCAGCGCCTTGGCTGCGGCCGGCGCTGGCGCTGGCGGTGCGGGGTTGTCTTCATCCAGCGCTGCAGCCGTCACCGGCGGCAGCACGGCCACGCTGCCACCCTGCCGCATGGCCACGCCGACGGCCAGGATGTCGATCACCAGCAGGTGCAGGATGCGGCTGACCATCGGCACGTGGGTGGCCACGTCTTCGACGTGGTTCACGATCAGCACCACGTCGGCCTTGCGCGCCAGCGGGCTCTGGCTGGCGGTGATGGCCAGTACGGCGGCGCCACGTTGGCGCGCGGTGTCGGCCACCGCCAGCAGATCGTCGATGCGGCCGCTGCTGCTGATGATGACGACCACGTCGGTGGGCTTGAGCACATTCGCCGACAGCACCTGAAGCCGCGCTTCGGTGACGCTGCTGCAGGGCACGCCGAAGCGCAGGAACTTGAACTGCGCGTCGTCGGCCACCACGCCGTAGTGGCCGACGGCGTAGAACTCGATGCGCCCGGCGCCGGCCAGCAGGTCGATGGCACGCACCAGCGTGTCGCGGTTGAGCTGGTCGCGCACCTGCAGGATGGCGCTGGCGGTGTTGGAGAGCACCTTCACGCCCAGCTCCAGCATGCTGTCTTCGCCAGTGACTTGCGTGTGTGTCAGCGGCACAGTGGCCGACAGGCCGGATGCCAGGCGCAGCTTGAAGTCACTCAAGCCAACGCATCCCAGCGTGCGGCAAAAGCGGATCACCGTCGGCTGGCTCACCTGCGCTGCGCGGGCAATGTCTGCAATTGGGTCGCCCAGTGTGGACCGAGGATGCGCCAGCACGTGGTCGGCCACGCGCCGTTCAGCCGGCGACAGGCTGTCGAGGGACCGTTTGATCTGGCTCAGGATGGCCGAGCCATGGTCGGCGTGCAGGGTTCGCAGCTGGGCCGCCAGAATGGCCGACACGCCAGTAAAGGTGGCGTGTTCGGCGGTGATGACGTAGGTGGGGATGGCCTTGACGTAGTCGCTGAAGCGGCCCTTGTCTTCAAATCGGCTGCGGAAAGGCGAACGGTCAAAGTACATGCCCAGGCGCGGCACGATGCCGCCGCCGATGTAGATGCCGCCCATGGCGCCCAGCGTCACGGCCAGGTTGGCGGCGGCGGTGCCCAGCATGGCGCAAAAGGCGTCCAGCGTTTCCGCGCACACGGCGTCGCTGCCATCGAGCGCACGGCGGGTGATTTCAGGTGCCGACAGCGCGGTGCTGGCCAGGCCGGCGCGGGCACGCAGCGCGCGGTGGATAAGCTCGATGCCGGGGCCTGACAACAGCCGTTCGTGCGACAGGTGCGCAAACTCGGTCAAGCCGTGGCGCAGGATGGCAATCTCGCTTCATCCCGAGGCGAAAAACTGGTGTGGCCGCCTTCAGTGCCCAGCGCCACCCAGCCGTCGGCCGCGGGGATCAGACCGCTCACGCCCAAGCCCGAACCCGAACCCAGGAGGCCCACCACGCTGCGGTCGCGCGCCAGCCCGCCGCCCACCTGGCGGCGCTGGTTGGGCACCAGGCGCGGCAGCGACATGGCCAATGCGGTGAAGTCGTTCACCACCACCAGGGTCTGCAGGGCCAGCCGCTGGCGCATCTGTTCGATGGAAAACTGCCAGTGGTAGTTGGTCATCCGCACCTCGTCGCCTTCCACCGGGTTGGCGATGGCGATGGCCGCGTGTTCGATATGCGGCACCTCGCCTGCAGGCAGGCCAGCCAGATACGCGCTGACGGCGGCGTGAAAGTCGGTGTGGTCCGCGCAACGCAGCGACGCGGTGTGCTGGAAAACGGCGGGCGCCGTTTCGACCGTGAAACGAGCGTAGGTGCCGCCGATATCGGCCAGCAGGCGCGGGCTGTCGAAAGGGGTCATGGTGTGGGGTGCTGCAAGGTGCTGCAAGGTGCTGCAGGAGTCGGCGGCGCCTGCGGTCGTCACAACGCCTGGAAAGTATTGTGCGCGTGCTTGTTGAGTTGTTCTGACGTTGGGATGGCTTGCGACCGCCCTGTAGCTTCACTACAGCGCTTGGGCAAAACCGATACGGCGTGTCCAGCCGTGGGACCATGTTCGGGTGATGCGCTCTTGTCCCATATGTGTAGTTTTGCTACCGTTCTGGTGTTCGTGCCGCTCTGCAGCATGGCGCCTGGGCAGCAGCCGCACGCTTCCGCTGACGGTTTGATGGTCATGATGGGCAGGGTTGTTTTGCGGATGAAGGTCAGCGGCGATTAATGAACGATACAAGTCTTGTCCGGGAAATCACCGCCGCGGGCGGGCAGGTGCTGGCCCGCCCCTGGCTCGTGGCGGATGTGGGCGGCACCAACGCCCGGTTTGGTTGGCTGGCCGGCGGCGCGGACCGGGTGTCGCACGTGGCGACCCTGCCCGTAGCGGGTTTTAGCGGCCCCGCGACTGCCGCGCAGTCTTATCTGGCGGACTTGGCGCTGCAATTGGGTGCCGCCTACCAGCCGCCCCGCGCCGCAGCCTTTGCAGTGGCCACCGCCGTGGGCGCAGATGAAGTAGCGCTGACCAACAGCGGCTGGCGCTTTTCACGCCAGGTCACCCAGCAACAGCTGGCGCTGGATGCGCTGGTCGTGTTGAACGACTTTGAGGCCTTGGCGCTGGCATTGCCGCGTCTGCAACCGGCGCAGTTGCGCTCGATTGGCGCAGCCGCGCCAATCGACCCAGTCGATTCCATAGACCGCACGGCGCTGCCGCTGCCGCTGTCATTGCCAATCGCTGCGCGCGCTGTCATCGGGCCCGGCACGGGCCTGGGCGTGGCCGGCATCGTGCCCACGCCGCATGGCTGGGTGCCGGTGCCGGGTGAAGGCGGCCACGCCAGCCTGTCGGCGGGCGATGATTTTGAAATCGCGCTGCTGGCCGCCGTGCGCCACGAGCATGCCCACGTCTCGGCCGAGCGGGTCCTGTCCGGCATCGGCCTGCCGGTGTTGCAGCGCGCGGTGGCGGCAGTGCTGGGGCAGCCGGCGGATGCCTTGACGGCTGAAGAGGTTGTGCGGCGTGGCCTGGCCCGCCAGGACGCCGTCTGTGACCGCACAATCGACGCCTTCTGCGCCCTGCTGGGCAGCTTTGCGGGCAACGTGGCGCTGGTGCTGGGCGCCCGCGGTGGGGTGTACATCGGCGGCGGCATCGTGCCGCGGCTCGGTGAGCGGTTCTTTGAATCGCGCTTTCGTGAGCGCTTTGAAGCCAAAGGCCGCTTTCAGGGCTACCTGCGCGCCATCCCCACTGCGCTGATCACCGACACCCTGGTGGCGTTGACCGGCGCAGCGGTGGCCCTCGACCAAAGCGGGCATTGACCGTCGCCGCATCTGTCAACGACTGTGGCGCGTATCGTCAGCTATGTTGTTTCGACGTTTCTTGCTGCCTGGTGTGCTGCCTAATGGTCTGACTGGTGTGCTGAATGCGGCGCTGCTGGGTGCAGCCCTCAGCGCATTGCTGCTGCCCGCCGCTGCCCAAGCCCACGACACCTGGTTTCGCATCCTTCCCGCAGGCGGTGGTGCACGGCTACTGGCGTTGGGCACGGGCGCTCGCTTTCCGGCGCAAGAATCGGGCATCAGCGTTGAGTACCTGGCGCGCCAGGGCTGCAGCCTTCCGGCGGCTGATGCCAGCATCAGCGCGCTGGTCGGGCGCCCGGTTCAGCCCTTTATTCAGCAGATGAGGCCGCTGCGGAACGTGGCCAGTGCACTGGTGCTGCGCGCGCCGGCGCAGTCACGAAGTTGCTGGGTTCAACTGGTGCCGCTGGACATTGAAATAGCGCCCGACGTGGTGCCGATCTACCTGAATGAAGTGCGGGCCGATGCAGTGCTGCGTGCCGCCTGGGCGGACATCCAGCAGCGTGGTCTGCCCTGGAAAGAGCGTTACACCAAACACGCGCGCATCGACTGGGGCGGCGGCGCTGCGCAGCCCGCGCCGATGGGCATGGACATCGTGCGCGAGCCGTCGGACGACGACAGCCTGAATTTCCGCGTGCTCCGAGACGGACAGCCGTTGCCGGGCCTGGCGGTGGAATGGGTCAGTGACAGCGTGGCGCTGGGCATTTGGCGCCGCAGCGACGCCGAAGGCCGCGTCAAGGTGCCCGCGCTGCCAGCCGGCCAGTGGGTGGTGCGCGCCATCGACCTGCGCCTGTCCACGGTAAAGCCTGACAGCTGGGACAGCCGCTTCGTGACGCTGGCCTTTGAGGTGCCGGCGGCTGCCGCGCCTGTGGCAGCCTCAGGGGCTAGGTTGTCCCCGCGCTGAAGAGCGCACCGCGCGCCGCCTGCGTGATGGCCGCCACGCCCGGGTGCGTGATGCGGCGTTCGATGGATATGGCATAGAAGTCTTCCACGATCTCGTCGCTGCGGCCGATCACGTTCACGCTGTACTGGGACGCCGTTTCTTCTTCCACCACAGCGGGCGAGATGAAGACACCGCTGCCTTGGCGGCCGAAGGCCTTCATCAACGCGCCGTCGTCGAATTCGCCCACCACACGGGGGCGCAGCCCATGGCGCGTCAACCACGCTTCAAACTGCGGCCGCGACGACGATGAGGCGCCAGGCGCCAGCATGGGCGCACCGTTCAGGCATTGCGGGAATGGGCCCTTCAGGTTCTTGGCCAGCGTAGGCGCGGCAAAAAAGCTCATGTTGGAGCTGCCCAGCTTGTGGTTGAAGGCTTTCACGCTCAGGCGGCTGGTGAGCGGTTCGTCGGCAATCACGAGGTCCATGCGGTGCAGTGCCAACTGCGCCATCAAGTCATTGAAGCGGCCTTCGGTGCAGATCAGGCGCACGGGTTCCTTCAGTGCCAGCGCAGGTTCCAGCAGCCGGTAGGCGACGGACTTGGCCACCGCGTCTTCAATGCCCACGCGCAGTTCCAGCACTTGGCTGCCTGCGTGGCTCTTTTCGCGCAACGCGGCTTCGAGTTCGCCGCCCAGCGCAAAGATCTCGTCGGCATAGCGCAGCGCGACGCGGCCGTCGTCGGTGAGTTCCAGGTTGCGGCCGCTCTTGCGAAACAGTCGCCGGCCCAGGCGCCCTTCGAGCAGCTTGATCTGCGCCGACAGGGTCTGCGGTGTGGTGTGCAGCTGTTCGCCGGCGCGCACCACACCGCCGGCCTTGGCGGCAACCCAGAAATAGTGCAGGTGCTTGAAGTTCATCGTGTGGCTTCAACAGTGCGCTTTTTACGCAATGAATTTCATTTATTAGCGAATTTTCGCGAAAGATATTCGGCCCTACATTCATTGGTGTTGATTTCTTTTACCGTCTTCAAAGGAGACTGCCATGCGCATGAGCACCAAGGGCCGTTTTGCCGTCAATGCCTTGATCGACCTGGCCCTGCGCGCACCCGCAGGCCCGGTGGCCTTGGCGTCCATCAGCCAGCGGCAGCAGATTTCGCTGTCTTACCTGGAGCAGTTGTTCAGCCGCCTGCGTCGTGACGGGGTGGTTGAAAGCACCCGCGGTCCCGGCGGCGGCTACACGCTGGGCCGCAGTGCGGAGACGATCACGGTGGCCGACATCGTCAGGGCGGTGGACGAGCCGGTGGACGGACTGGGCCACGACGAGCGCAGCCTGGGCGTGTCCCAGCCCCTGTGGCAGCGTCTGAACGCGGTAATGCTGACGCATATGGCCACGATCACGCTGGACAGTCTGGTGCAGGAGCAACTGGACCAGGGTGTGCATGTCGAGACCCGGGCGCCGCGTCGCATGGCACCGCTGCCGCCCGCTGCAAAATCAGTGCGCACCCTGGCGCCCAATTCGGTGTTTGCCTTCGGACGCTCTTTCGCGGGCTGAAGAGTTGCTGTTCTGCCGACCGCCGCGACACGACGGCGGCGGCGCACCGCCCCTGTTCAGCCCCCGTACAGGTATTTCGGCAGCCACAGCGTCAGGCCGGGCCAGATGTACATGAACACCATGCACAGGACGACGATCAGCATGTACGGTGTCATGCCGGCGAAGATCTGGTTGATGGTGACGTGCGCGGGCGCCACGCCCTTCAGATAGAAGGCCGACATCGCCACCGGCGGTGACAGGAAGGCCGCCTGCAGGTTGACGAAGACGAGCACGCCCCACAGCATGGGGTCGATGCCGAAGTGCGGCAGCAGCGGCAGGAAGATGGGCACGAAGATGACGATGATCTCGGTCCACTCAAGCGGCCAGCCCAGCACAAAGATGAGGGCCTGCGACAGCAGCATGAACTGCAGCGGCGACAGGTCCATCGACAGCACCCACTGCTCCACCAGGCGCTGGCCGCCCAAGAGGGCAAAGACGGCCGAAAAGAGTGCCGAGCCCACGAACAGCCAGCACACCATGGAGGTCGTCTTGGCGGTCAGGAACACGGCCTCCTTGATGCGCTTCCAGTCCAGTGTGCGGGCGTGGAAGGCCATCAGGAAAGCCCCTGCCGCGCCCACCGCTGCCGATTCAGTGGCGGTGGTGATGCCGAACAGGATCACGCCCAGCACAACCGCCGTGAGTGTGGCCAGCGGCATGACCGATGACACCAGCATGACGAGGATTTCATATTGCTCGGCGTTGAAGCTCAGGTAGTACCAAGCCAGCAGAACAAACGCGAAGCTGGCAGCCAGCGCGAAGCCGATGTAGAAGCCCTCGGGCACGGCCTGCGTCTTGGGCGCTTCGCTCTGTTCACCGCCCATCTGCTGCAGTCCTTCGGACTTTGCCGGCGCCGCGGCTTCGGCATCAGAGCCTGGCGGCGCCTGCAAGCCGCCGCTGCGTGAGGACCCCGAGACGTCGCCACTGCCCTGGGGCTCCTGCAATCCTCCGCCCCCAGGCGGTTCCTGCAGGCCGCCAGCCGCGCCGCGAGCGGTTGTGCCGGAACTCTGCTGCAGGCTGGTTGGTGCGGTTTCTTCGCCCTTCTGCGAGTGGATCGTCACATACCACCACGCCGTACCCAGCGACACCAGCGCCAGCCACAGTGGCATCAAAGCGCGGAACAGCGCCCAGACCAGTTGCAACCAGGTGATGCGCAGGCCGTCGGCGTGCGCGCTGAGCGCGCGGGCGGGGGAGGCTACGGCCATCAGCAGCGCCGGCAGCATGCGATTCGAGTAGTTGGCAGCCACGTGCGCCACCCACGGTGAAATGGCCGCACTCTGCTGCGCCAGTGGCAACTTGGGCGCTATCTTCGGGTTGATCATCGCCCAGCCGATGACGTAAATCAGGTACAGCAGCGCCAGGAAGAAGCCGGGGAACATGGCGGCGGCATACAGCTTGACCACGGACTGCCCGGCGACTGCGGCATACACGATGATCATCACCGACGGCGGGATCAGGATGCCCAGCGTGCCGCCGGCCGTGATGACGCCCGAGGCGAGCCGCACGTCGTAGCCGGCGTTGAGCATGGGCCGCAACGCAATCACGCCCATCAGCACCACCACCGCGCCCACCAGGCCGCTGGCAATGCCCCAGAAGGTGCAAATGACCAACGTGGCCACCGCCAGCGAACCCGGCACGTTGCGAAACGCCAGCTGCACGCTATGGAACATCTTGTCCACCAGCGCGCCGCGTTCCATGACATAGCCCATCAGCACAAAGAGCGGTATGGACAACAACGTTTCGTTGGTCATGGCGCCAAAGGCACGCTGCACCATGAGGTCGAAGATGCGGTTGTCGAACCACGGCAGCGCCGGGTCGTAGAAGGCGATGAAGCCGAACACCATGCCCAGGCCCATGAGGGTGAAGGCAGTAGGAAAGCCGAGCATGATCACGACGATGATCAGGCACAACATCATCAAGCCGAGCGCTGGGTTGCTCATTGGTGCACCCCACGCGCTGCGCGCTGTCCCGCCAAGCGGGAATTAGCAATCCGGAAAATTTCGTTGCTCATGTGTGATCCCTCCCGCCCGCGCCGCGCTGGTGCGCCGCTTCGTCAATGTCCTTGGCCTTTTCGATGATTTCGCGGCGTGCTGCGTCGTCCACGTAGATGCTGTTGGCAAGCTGCTGTTCGACCACGTCCATCTCTTCGGCGTCCTTCAGGCGCGGCGTCCAGGCGCCCGTGCGGATGCAGACCACGCAGCGGATGATCTCGGCCACGCCCTGCACCATCACCACCGCGCCGGCCAGGGGGATCACGAACTTGAATGGGTACAGCGGCAGCGGCGTGGCATTGAAAGTCTGCTCATTCATGGCCAGCGACTCGTTGAAGTAGGTCCAGCCAGCCCACGTGAGCGCGCCAATGCCAGGCAGGAAAAAGAGGACGTAGAGCACCAGATCAATCCATGCCTGCGTTCGCGGCTTCATGCTGCCGTAGAAGAAATCGCCACGCACATGACCGTCGTGGGCCAGCGTGTAGGCGCCGCACATCATGAAGAGCGTGCCATAGAGCATGTTGTTGACGTCATAGATCCAGGCCGTGGGTGCGTTCAGCGCGTAGCGCTTGAAGACTTCGGCGCAGACCACGAGCATCAGGACGACGATCAGCCACGCAAATGTTTTGCCAGCCAGCGTGCTGAAGCGGTCGGCGCTGTGAAGCAGTCGTTGTGTGTCCATCGGGAGGCCTGCAAAAGACAAAAAGCCGGCCATCAGGTGGCGCCTGAATGGCCGGCGGGCGCAGCGGGATTGGGCACCGCGCGGCCAGTGCCTACTTCTTGAAGTAGTGGTTGAAGGCCATCGTGAAGTCCACCATGTAGTCGTTTTGCCATTGGCCCGCGCGCTGCGCAAAGACACGCTGCGAATCGATGACCTTCTTGAAAAGCGGGTTTTCCGAACCCTTGGCCGTGACGATCTTGTCCCACACATCCAGTTGCGTGCGCAGAATGGCGTCCGGTGTCTTGTAGAACTTGACGCCGGCCTTCTTCAGCTCGATGTAGTCCTGCGAATTGCGTTCGATGGCCTTCCAGCTCATGTCGGCACTGGCGGCCTGCACGGCGTAGTCGATGATCGCCCGCAACTCTGCTGGCAGGGCGCCGTACTTGGCCTTGTTGAAGAGAATCTCGAACTGCTCGCCGCTTTGGTGAAAGCTCTGCAGCATGCAGTTCTTGGCCACGTCCGGGAAGCCGAGCGTGCGGTCGCTCGAGGCATTGTTGAACTCAGCCGCGTCAATCAGGCCGCGGTCCAGCGCGGGCACGATTTCGCCGCCCGGCAACGGGTTCACCGCGGTGCCCATGGCGGTGAACATGTCCACCGACAGCCCGACGGTGCGGAACTTCAGGCCCTTCAGATCGTCCGCCTTGGCGATTGGCTTCTTGAACCAGCCCAGGGGCTGGGTCGGCATGGGGCCGTACAGGTAGGACACCACGTCCATGTTGATCGACTTGTAGATCTCTTCAAGGATCGCCTTGCCCCCGCCGTAGTTGTGCCAGGCCAGCACCATGTTGGGGTCCATGCCGAAGGCCGGGCCGGAACCCCACAACGCCAGCGCGTTGTTCTTGCCGTAGTGGTAGGCCACGACGCCATGGCCGCCGTCCAGCGTGCCCTTGTTGACGGCTTCCAGGAGCTGGAATGCAGGCACCACAGCGCCCGATGGCAGCACTTCGATCTTCAGCCGCCCGCCCGCCATGTCGTTGACTTTCTTGGCAAAGTCGTTGGCGTACTCGTGGAAGATGTCCTTTGCCGGCCAGGTGCTCTGGAAGCGCATCGACACGGTCTGCGCGCTGGAGATCATGGGCGCGGCCATCGCCCCGGCGCCGACGGCGCTGGCGGTGGCGGACTTCAGAAAACGGCGGCGCTGCGCGGGTTGCAGCTTGCCAGTCTCAGCACTCTTGGCGGATTCGGTCATGGTTTGTCTCCTGTAGGGTGGTGGAAGCGCACGGCAAGGCCCTGCGCAAAACGTCAACACCAGACTATTCACGCCCTGTCGGCTGTGGGCAACTCGGTGTAACCCCCGAACCTGCAGCGGCGCATCGCGACAGTCTGCGCTTGGCAGCTTGGTTTTGCCTTGGCGCAGACGCGGCGTGCGGCGCCCGATGCGCGCAGGTCGAAGCACTTGTGACTTCGACAGCAGTAGTGCGCCGCTCAGCGCGTGCGGCGCGCTTCAACCTGCACTATCAGGCGCACGCGATCACTGATCAGCGGCAAGAGGAAGGTAGCGCCGAACTGACTGCGCAGCAGTTCGCCTTCGAAGTCGCCGCCGCAGACTTCCACGCTGCCGTCCTGCCGGCAGGCAAAGTCACGCGCCCGCAGCGACAGCGGCTGGCTCAAGCCCCGAAAAGTGAACTCGCCACGCACTTCGGCAACGCGGTCACCTTCAAAGCGGAAGTTGCGCGCGACGAAGAATGCGTCGGGGAATTCGCTGCTCGCCAGCAGGTCGGGCTGGCGGAGGCGGGCATTGAAGACCGCCAAGCCGGTGTCCACGGTAGCGGTAGCGATGCGCAGCCCCACTTCACCCCGGCCGGCGGCTCGGTCGAGCGTTACTTCACCTGTCACCGGACCGAAACGGCCGCGCGAGGTGGATGTGCCGAAGTGCTGCACCTCGAAATGCGCGAAGGTGTGCTCGGGGTCAAGGACATAGACCGCAGGCGCCGCCGTCGCAAGCCCGAGCATGCCCAAGGCCAGGGCCACGGCCAGGGCCAGCCGGGGAGGATGTGTCTTCATGCCCCCCATCTTGAGGCCTGCGCCGCAGAGAGGCGCAAAGGCTTACTGGCGGATGGCCTCCACCTGCACCATCAGGCGCACGCTGTCAGGCGCGACCATCGGCATGCCGTAACTGATGCCCCACTGGCTGCGCTGAAGGGCCGCTTCGAAGTCGCCGCCGCAGACTTCGCGCTTGAAGATGGGACTGGTGTAGCAGTTGAACAGGTTGGCCTTCAGCGTCAGCGGCTGGGTCTTGCCGACCATCGTGAGCAGGCCTTCCACCGCAGTGACCTTGTCGCCGCTGAAGATGAACTTCTCGCCGACGAAACGCGCGCTCGGAAATTCGGCCACGTTGAAGAAGTCCTTGCCCTTCAGGTGGCCGTCAAATGGCCCCACGCCAGTGTTGATGGAGCTCATGTCGATGGTGATGTCCACGCGGCCAGTCTTGGCGGCACGGTCGAACTGGATCGTGCCTTCTTTCTTGTCCCAACGACCGCGGTTGAAGGAGGTGCCGAAGTGGGCGATCTCGAAGTTGACGAAGGTGTGCGTGGGGTCGATCGTGTAGGTGGCGGCTTGGGCCTGCGCCGTGCCGATGGTGATGAACAGGCATGCAGCGGCTGCGAAAGTGGTTTTCATGGGTACCCCAGAAAGTGAAAGAAAAAGGGACAAGCGAGATTCAGAGCGGAGCCAGCCCGCTCAGCACGAGCTTGAAGCGCACCTGCACGTCGTTGGCGAGCATCGAGGTGTCGGCCCATTCGGCCTCACCCACCTTGAACTCCAGGCGCTTGATGGTGAAGGCGCCTGATGCCGTGCTGGTGGCGCCCGCATAGCCCAGTTGCACCGGCACCGTGATGTCGCGCGCCACGCCCTTGATCGTGAGCTTGCCAACCACTTCAAAACGGCCCGGCCCGGCGGCTTTGATGCTGCTGGACTGGAAGGTGGCTTTCGGAAACAGCGCGACGTTCAGCCAGGTCGGCTTGGGCACTTCGGCGTCGAGCTCCGCGCTGCCGAAACGTGCACTGCCGGTGTCGATGCTGAAACTGACGCTGCCGGTTTCCGGCTTCTTCGGGTCGAGCGCGATGGCGGCCGTGAAGACGCTGAACTTGCCGTCCACCGGCACGCCCATCTGCTTGGTGGTGAAGCCGATTTCGCTGCCGGCCGGCACCAGCAGCGCGGGCTTGGGCTGTGCGGCGGCGGGCTGGGCAACGGCGCCCAGAAGCGCCGCGGCCAGAGTCAAAAGAAAGACATTGCGTGCAGTCATGATGGTTCGAGAACAGAGGTTCAAGCCCGCGCCAGCAGCATGCGCCGCAGCAAGCCGTCACGGTCGATGAAGTGGTGTTTCAAGGCGCCGGCGATGTGCAGCAGGACGACGGCGGCGAGCGCATAGGCCAGCCAGCGGTGCAACGGCTTCAACGATTCGGACAGGGCACGGTCCACCGGTACAAAGTCCGGCAGTGGCACCAGGCCGAACCACACCACCGGGAAGCCCGCCGCCGAACTGTAGGCCCAGCCGGCCAGCGGCACGGCGAAGAACAGGGCGTACAGCGCCAGGTGGGCGCCATGGGCAGCACGTTGCTGCCAGGCCGGCATCGGCAGATCGACCGGTGGCCGGTGTGTCAGGCGCCACAGCAGGCGCAGCGCGCTCAGGGCAAGGATCGTCACACCCGCCCACTTGTGCCAGTTGTAGAGCTTCAGGCGCGTGGGTGAAAAGGGCTGGCCGCTCATATAAAGGCCCAACGACAACGAGCCGACGATCATCAGCGCCAGCAGCCAGTGCAAGCCGATGGCGACGGGCGTGTAGCGGGTGCTTGGAGGGCTTGACATTCACTGCAGTGTCAGGGCCGCTTGCGCTGCCGGAGTTCAAGGTATTTGATCGCCGACATCAGGCCTTGCGAACAGCGCAGCGCAGCCTGCCAGATCGGTTGGCTCGGCCAGCAGGCGGTGGCGCAGGCCGAAGTCGAGGGTCACCAGCGCGGCGTCCACCGTCATCCGGTCGCCCGCCGCCAGCGCCAGGGCCTGCGCCACCGGCAGCAGGTCGAAACGCGCCACTTCGCCGTCCTGGTTCTGGGGCACCAGGCCCGCAGGCAGGCGCAGGTCGAAGCTGTGCAGGTCTTCAAGCTGCAGGCCTTCGGGTGTGTCGCGGTGCAGGCGGATGACTCGACGCGGCCTGGCTGCATCCATCTGCGCGGGTGTCAGGCCGGCTTCTTCCCAGCCTCCGCGCAGCAGGGCTTCCAGCGGGCTCTGGCCATCGGCCACACCGCCGCCGATGAGGTTGTCGTGCAGGCCGGAGTCGGTGGGCTTGTGGGGCGAGCGCTGGGCGATCCACACGTGGGTGGGATGGCCTTCTTCATTCGCGACATAGCCGGTCGCGTGTGCGCCCAAGGTCAGCGTGCCCCAGAAGCGCGATGCAGCGCGTTCGGTGCGGGCCAGCGGTTCGCCCGTGCGCAGGCTGACGACGGCATAGGTCTCGTCGCGCCAGGCCTGTACCAGGCCTTCGCGGCGCAGTGTGCGGTTGATGGTCGCCAGCGCGTCGTCGCGTGTGGCCACTGCCGCGATGAGTTCGACCCGATCAGCCTCTGCGCGCAGCCACTGCGGCCAGCGCTTCAGAGCGGTGACGTGCGCATGGGCAACCGAACCAGCTTCGTGGTCGGCGATCAAAAACGGCGCGGGGATCG